>CAMWOD010000059.1 GCA_947175715.1 uncultured Porphyromonadaceae bacterium | reverse complement strand
AAAATTCTTCATATTCCGATGCTTTCACAGAGTCTATGGAGCTGTACTCAAAGGTTACTTGAAAATTGTTGGCACATTCCTCAAGCGTCCGGTCGTGGCAATTCTATTATACCTGGCACTGTGTCTTGTGGCATTCTGGGGATTTGTGAAATGGCCTACGAGCTACGTGCCGCAGGAGGATATGGGTTACTTCATGACATCAATCCAGCTCCCCACCGGGGCTGCGCTCGACCGTACCGAGAAGATTGTAGACGACATTACCGCCGAAATCAAGGAGATTCCTGAAGTAGCCGATGTTATGTCGATCAGCGGCATGTCGTTTATGGCCGGGGGCAACGGATCCAACTTAGGTTCACTGTTCGTGGTACTCAAGCCGTGGGATGAACGTCGCGGGAAGGACCAGTCGGTCGACGCCGTGATACGCAAGGTTGACGAAATTAGCGCAAAATATCAGGAGGCAATAATATTCTCACTCAATCCCCCGGCTATACCCGGTCTGGGGCTCACCTCCGGACTGCAGATGCAGTTGCTCGACATCAACAATCTTGGATCTAAGCAACTTGCTACAGCGATAGCACAAATCCAGGAAGCGGTCAAAAATGACGATCGTATAGCATCGGTAACTTCGCTATTTGAAGGTGAAGTGCCACAATACTCGATCAACATCGACCGCGACAAGGTGGAGAGTCACAATCTTAACATAAGCGATGTATACTCTACCCTATCGGCCTACATGGGAGGTTCGTATGTCAATGACTTCGTGGAGTTTGGCCGTGTATATCAGGTAAACCTCGGCGCTCAGGCCCATGCCAGAGGTCATATCAACGACGTATTAAACCTGTCGGTGAAGAATTCCAACGGCGACATGGTGCCATTCTCGGCCTTCTGCACCACCCCCTCCACTATGGGTGACCCAAGCATCAGCCGCTACAACATGTACACCACCGCATCGGTCACCGCTACTCCCGCTAAGGACGTAAGTACCTCAGAGGCCATTGCAGCAATGGAGGAGATTGTAAACGATGCCGTAGGCACCAACTACTCTTACGCCTGGACCGGCGAGGCCTATCAGGAGACTCAGTCGGGAACCACTGTAACTATCGTACTCCTGTTTGCCGTAGTCATCACTATCCTTGTGCTTGCTGCTCAATACGAGAGTTGGACCGACCCATTGGCTGTGGTGCTGTCGATGCCTACTGCAATACTCGGCACGGTCATAGGGTGTATCATCATGTCGCAATCGATTTCAATTTACACTCAGATTGGTATTATATTGCTGCTCGGACTGTCAGCCAAAAATGCCATCCTTATTGTGGAGTACGCTGTCGACTACCGCAAGTCGGGGCTTGACATCCGACAATCAGCCCTCAACGCAGGCAACGTACGATTCCGCCCGATTATGATGACTGCTTTGGCTTTCGTATTCGGTGTGATGCCGATGCTGTTTGCCACCGGTGCCGGAGCTGCCAGCCGTATCTCACTCGGCGCAGCGGTAGTATTTGGCATGGCCGTCAACGCCATAACTGGTACACTGTTTGTGCCCAACTTCTGGGAAATGCTTGAACGATTCCGCGAAAAATATCTTGCAAAGATCTTTAAAACCGATCAACCCGGACCGATAGACCCGCCATCCGACTCCACATCGGCATCAGTGTGATAGCGGGATAAGAGCATGTTTTCCTCTCAATGATATCACCTCAACGCCTTGCATGTCGTCCAACTGATGTGCGAGGCGTTGGCTTATCATGGCGTTAAGGTCGCCCGAGAGATATACACGCCGGGCGCCTGTATCGGTTATGAGCTGCTCGACAACTGAACTTCTTCCCGTAAAGCCTCGGCATATCAATAAAGCATCACAAGGCTCTGTCACAGTAGTGTTGCTGTTGACTATGAGCCAACGGCAATCGTCAACCTGCAACTGCGGTGATTTGAGCTGTTCTACCCTCGGCACCCCAAGGCGGCGGTTTCCGGCATACTGCGCCATGCGCTCTCTCCAATATTCATTGAGGTAGGCGCTATCCTTGGGCATACCCACGACGAACGCCCGGCATGATGCGCCATTATTCACCATAATCATCGTGTGGTCGCGCCGTGAATCGATCACCATCTCGGGGGCGTTATTTTGGGGTGGCAGAGCAAGGAGTAGAGCAGCCGCCACAACACTCACCCCCATAGCATATCCCCACACAGCGCGTCGATAATACACCCATCCACCAGCCATCACAATTGCCACGACCCACACAAGTAAAGTCCAAGGTGTGATATAGAGATTTTCAAGCACACTGCCACCTGTAGCTGCCACTGAATCGATAATCCACTTCATGCATCGGTAGACGGCATCAATCACCCATATAAACGGCGTACAGTTACATCCCACTAAGGCCAACAGCCACCACAAAATGCCTACACACAGGAATATAGGAAACAGCAGTGCCAACGGAATGTTGACCAAAAGGAACAGTAACGGCAACCGATGAAAATAATATGCAGTGAACATTGATGTGGCAATCATGGCTCCCATGGTCACGCCAACAACATTGATAAACGGCCTCACCCATCGGCGTTTAATCTCAATACTCTGGAACCACGCGCTCCAAATCAGCAACCCCGCCACAGCTACAAACGACAACTGGAAACCAACTTCAAATAGCGCCTCAGGGGATATAACAAGAATCACAATCATCGCAGCCATCAATGCATTGACTGAGGCACTCCTTCGTTCGATCATTTCACCAATAGCTACCATCGTCACCATCACCGATGCACGTATCACAGATGGCGCAAAACCGGTAAACATCACGTAGGCCCATAGCAACAAGATTGCCAATCCCTTTACCCACTTCCCCATACCAGTGAATTTTAGAGGCCATAATACCGTTGTGATAATCAACCACACGAGAGCTGCATGCAATCCGCTTAACGCCAAGACATGAGCCGCTCCAGCATCGCGAAATGCGGTTACCTCTTTCTGGTCCATCGCCACCCTTTCTCCAAGAAAAGTAGCTGCAAGAAGACGAGCTGCACCCTGCTCCATTTCAGAGTGCATTATAATTCTCACCCAACCTTGCCGCTGCCTCATCAACCACTGTTTGAATGTGAGTTGAGTGCCATTGTCATTCCTGATTTTATCGGGAAGCACGAAGGCTGTAGCTCCTACTCGTCGCACATAGTAAAATTCACTCAGATCGGTGAATACATCATTCTGTGAATCTACTGGCATTAGAGCTCCTGTAAAGACCACATCATCGCCGGGGAGGAGCTCGGGATTGAAAGCCGGGGTAGTGATATACACATTATATGGTAGACCTTTGACATCTACCACCATAGAGCGCGACGATTCACGTTCTATCACTTCGACTACCCTGCCTTCGTATTCAAAATCCTCGGCATCGGCCTTGTCGAGGTGCCCCACATGAAACGCACTTATCAACAATGCTCCACATGCCATAGCCCCCATCATGGCGGCTATGGGCCATTTTCTGAGCCACGCCAACACAATGGCGCCCATAGCAATCGCAGCAATGGAGTAAACAGCGTAGTGAGGCAAAAAGCGACCAATCACAATACCTGTTGCCAACCCTACGGCCAGCGGCAACAGAGGTATATACGATAGTGGCGCCTTCACGGCTCCAGAGTTATTTTTCGTTCCAGATTTTCCATGCTGCAAAAGCCTGCAACAACAGCATCTCAAGCCCGTTCTTCACTTCCGCTCCATGCTCGGCTGCTTTCTTCATAAACAACGTCTCGTCGGGATTGTACAGAAGATCGTAGCATAGGTGTTCGGGGGTGAGGAGATGGTATGGTATGTCGGGGCAGGCATCAATTTTAGGATACATGCCCAGCGGAGTAGTGTTGACAATGATAAGGTGATCGGCCATCACCTCGGATGTGAGCTGGCTATAAGCGAGCATCCCTTCGCGGGGTGTACGCGACACATATGTTGGTTCCACCTCAAGATTGATCAATCCCTGGCGCACGGCCTTGGCCGCACCGCCAGTACCGAGTATCAGGGCTTTCTTTTGGTTGGGCTTGAGTATGGGGGCCAGTGAGTCGGTAAACCCTATCACATCGGAGTTGTAGCCCTTAAATCGCAAGTCATCTCCCGCACCCCTAATGAATTTTATCACATTTACGGCACCTATTTTTGCAGCATCCTCGTCCATCTCATCCATGTAGGGTATCACCTGCTCCTTGTATGGAATAGTGACATTGAGTCCGTGAAGATTGGGGTATTCAGCCACAATCTCCATCAGATCGCCTATGTCGGGAATTTCATAGTTGATATAATGCGCATCGATGTGCTCCGACTCAAATTTCTGATTGAAATAATTCTCCGAAAACGAATGAATCAGCGGGTAGCCTATGAGGCCGTAAAGACGCGCATACTGATGAGGTGCCATATTGCTCACTTTAGAAAAATTCACGAACTTGTATTCACACTTTGTACCGCGAATGTAGTCAAAATCCGTTTAGCACTGTGTATTTTACCCCCTTTTTAAGTATATTTGCACGGTTTTTATGAGTCAGCACCATTCAAAACATACCGGTATATCACGCATCGTGGCCTCAAGGGTGAGCGGGGGTGCCGACGGCTTATGGCGATCGCCATCGGCCTGGATCGCCGTGAGCGGCCTGTCTTTGTCGCTTATGGTGATGATTCTCGCCGTGGCGATTGTGGTGGGGTTTAAACACGACATCACCACAAAAATCACCTCAATGGACCCATCGATCACCATCACCAACCATTTTGACTCAACCATTAGCTACGCAGCCGAGGCCAACCCTGAAGCCATCAAAGCCAAAGGTATTGACTCACTGCTTATGACGCAGGTGCAACAAATAGTTCCCCCTGGCACACTGGTGGTTATGGCTACTCACCGCGAAGGGGTATTGCGCACTGATTCGAGTTTCGCTGGCGTTAGGATTTCGGGATACTCACCACAGATGGATTACCGTTTTCTCGACGGCGCAATGGTAAGCGGCACCCTCCCCGACTGGAGCGATAACGACTCGCGCGATAAAATCGTAATATCACAATACTTATCACAGTCATTGGATATTGACACCGGCGACCGCATAGATGCTTTCTTCTTCAGCAACGGCAATTTGCGCCAACGAAAACTTACTGTGGCGGGAGTATTCAACACCAACTTCCCCGACCGCGACAAGTTGCAATGCTACGGCTCGATATCACTACTCAACCGCATGGCCCAATACCCCGTGGGACACTCACAATCAGTTGAGGTCAGGGGGCTTTCGCTCGATAGTGTGGCCACAGTGCGCTCCAACTTAGTGTCATCGCTCCAGCAGTACCAACTGCAGGCTCAGATGCAAGGCTTAGAAGCAGGACCGTGGCTTATTTCCGACATTTTCGATTCGGCAGGTGTTTGGCTCAACTGGCTCGAACTGCTCGACACCAATGTAGTGGTGATTCTCATTCTGATGGGTGCCGTGGGAGCTTTTACCCTGCTATCGAGTCTGTTCATACTCATCCTCGAGCGAATACGAATGATAGGGATACTCAAATCGCTCGGCGCCACCAATGCACAGATAACGCGCATATTCGCCCTGATATCATGTCGCATAGTATTATTTGGGCTACTGATAGGCAATGCATTAGCCTTAAGCCTGATATGGCTGCAGCAGCGATACCACATAATGGCGCTCGACCCCGAAGCGTACTATCTTGACTCAGTGCCTGCGAGGATCGTATGGTGGCAGATTGCCGCGGTCAATGCGGGCGTAGTCTTACTCACAGCAGCCATCATGCTCATCCCCTCACGCATGATAGCGCGCCTATCGCCCACCTCCTCCATGCGTTTCGACTGATTTTTTTAGAAATAAGTCCCTAAGTCTGAGATTTTTTTAGTAAATTTGCACTCGTGTTTTGAGCCCACATAGGCACAAATCCTTTACAATTACTACAATATACTGAATCACAGATGATTAATATCACGTTCCCTAACAACGACGTTAAGCAATATGAAAGTGGCGTCACCCCACTGGAGATAGCCCAAAGCATCAGCCCGCGCCTGGCTCAGGACGTCTTGGCCGCTAACGTCAACTCCGAGGCATGGGATCTAACACGTCCCATCACCACCGACGCTACCATTCAGCTATTCAAATGGGACGACCCCGAAGGGAAACACGCATTCTGGCACTCGTCAGCTCACTTGCTTGCCGAAGCGCTCCAAGAGCTGTATCCCGGTGTGAAATTCGGCATCGGCCCGGCCATCGAAAATGGTTTTTACTACGACATAGACCCCAACGGCCACAACATCACATCAGCCGACTTCCCAAAAATCGAGGCTAAAATGCTCGAACTTGCCCAGCGCAAGGAAGCAATCGTGCGCAAGGACATATCGAAAGAGGATGCCCTCAAGATGTTTGGCGACCGCGGCGAAAAATACAAGTGCGAGCTGATAAGCGAACTTGAGGATGGCCACATCACCACATACACCCAGGGTGAATTTACCGACCTGTGCCGTGGTCCGCACATCCCCACCACAGCCCCCATCAAGGCCGCCAAGATAACCTCGCTCGCAGGCGCTTACTGGCGCGGCGACGAAAAGCGAGAACAGCTGGTGCGCGTCTACGGCATCACCTTCCCCAAGAAGAAGATGCTCGACGAATATCT
>CAMWOD010000058.1 GCA_947175715.1 uncultured Porphyromonadaceae bacterium | reverse complement strand
AAGCCAGGACCACTATTAAGAGGGTACTGAATCTGGACGATCTTCGGGCCAAAGATGTCGCGCATTTGCTCGATCACATTGTCAAAGTCGGCTTTTTCACCGTCGAGCTGGTTGATGGCGAAGATTACGGGCTTATTAATAGATGTGGTGGTGCGGAAAATGTTCTGTGTACCTACTTCCACGCCATATTGAGCGTTAACCAGTATCACGCCGGTGTCGGTTACGTTAAGAGCTGTCACGGCGTTGCCAACAAAGTCGTCGGCACCGGGGCAGTCGATCACATTGAGCTTCTTGCCAAGGAATTCGGCATAGAAAACGGTTGAAAAGACAGAGTAACCATATTCCTTTTCAACCGGGAAATAGTCGCTGACGGTGTTTTTTGCATCGATAGTACCGCGGCGTTTTATAATGCCACACTCGTAAAGCATAGCTTCGGCGAGTGTGGTTTTACCCGAGCCTTTGCCACCAAGCAAGGCTATGTTTTTAATCTCATTCGTCTTGTAAACTTTCATGTTATCAGAGTTTAAAGTAATTTGTATTAGTGTTAAGGGTAATTTAAGTGTTTGTTACCTTAAATCGCTCGCAAGTTAACGGATATTGTTGATAAAACAAAACTTCCAAACATGTTATACAACACATTTGGAAGTATTCGTAATAGTTGGGTAAGCGCTTGTTCTTATCTTCTAAAATAATTTCTGAGTACTTCGGCGCTTAGGTTGCCATCGGTGTATACAGCCAGAAGGGCAGGGCGGTCGTCGACGGCTGCAAATTTTTTGAGCGAGCTTTCCAGTTCTTTCATATTTCCGGCTTGATGGTAGCTTATGCCAAAGGCTTCGCAAAGTTGAGGAAGTGGTAGGTTTACTGATGGAGATATATAGCTTGAAGTCTCAGGAAGATGCCGTGTGGCATCGATGAAATGAAATATCGCACCGCCTCCGTTGCACATCACTATCATCTTCATGCGAGGTGACATTTGTTCAAGTGTGAGTGCGCCAAGATCGTACTGGAAGCTTGTGTCACCCGATATGAGCAGTGTGATGCCCGTAAAAGTGGTTGAGGCGCCCACTGCCGTAGAAGTGCAGCCGTCAATGCCGCTGACGCCGCGATTACAGTTAATAGTACGGTGCGGTACAGATTTGGCCATAAGTTGGGCGTATCGTATCGGGGTACCGTTGGAAAGTTGTATGTTCCATTGACGTGGTATAAGTGAGAATATGCTCGCCATGGCTGTGAGGTCGCACCAGCATTGGTTGTCAATAAACCGTTCGTGGCTTTCCAAAGCACGTTCATAAATACCAGCCCATTCTTGTGAATAGGTGGATTGCCCTTTGCCTCGGGTCATTACAGTAGCCAACTGACTTAAAAATTCGTCGGGGTCGATGGCTATACGGCGTGTGAGGTGCTGGAAACAGTCAACGGTAGTGTCTTTGATTCCAACTTGCCAGTGTTCCATAGTGGATGGCGCTCGCCGCAGAAATTCCTTGACCATCCTTGACACTAATGCTCCACCAAAGGTGATGACAACATCGGGTGTGAGAGTCGACATCTCATCGCACGACATTGCCGACAAGGTAGTATCGATGCGCTCAATCACACCTTGAGCATGGATATTAGCGATACTCTCGGTAAGCACCACCACATTTGAGCATTTGGCGAGACGAGTCAGAGCAGAGTCAATTTTGTGATTGGGCGCTCCAAAGCCTGCAATAATCAAGACCTTTCGTGGAGAGGCAAGGTCGGTGGCCAGCCATCGGGCTTCGCTTGTGGTGAGTGAAGGGCGTGGCAGGAGGCATTCGATGCGGCGATGCTGCTCTGCGATATTGACATCTTCGATTGTGCCAATAGGAGCGTCGATTGACATGTTGATGTGTACCGGACCGCAAGGCGCTGTCGTGGCTACTATCATAGCATCGTTGAGTTCACGGTTGATCCACCACTTCTGAGTATCATTGTGAGGCTCGGCTATGAGGTTGTAACTGCGTTTGGTGATATTGGACAAGACTCCGAATTGGCGCAAAGTCTGACTATCGTCCTGATCTATCCACTCAGCAGGACGGTCGGCCGATACCACTATAAGCGGCAGTTGTTGGTAGTAAGCTTCGGCCACAGCCGGAGCGAAGTTGAGCACAGCTGAACCTGAAGTACAGATCAGCGCTACGGGTTGATGGGTGGACTGTGCTATTCCAAGAGCTGCAAATGCAGCGGTTCGCTCATCAATAACCACGTTGACTCGTAGATGGGCCTGACGTGCTGCCGCCACAATAAGTGGTGCGTTACGCGAGCCGGGGCTTACCACGCACTCCTTCACACCATGCTCTGTAAGGATTTTTACAAGAGCGCGGCAACCAGCTTTTGCTGTGTTGAGTGTCATAGGTTGTAAAACTGTGTAAACGCCTTAATGATATAGCTGTGGTCGCGGGTTGATGCTGTTTCACGGCATGAGTGCATTGCCCACATAGCTGCGCCCATATCTACACCTTTCAGGTCGATTTGCGAAGTAAGGATGTTGCCTAAAGTAGAGCCTCCAGCGCTATCGCTATGATTCACAAACGTTTGACAAGGCACTCCTGCCTGTTCGCATATAGAGCGGAACACTGCCGCACTCTGTGCATCGGTCATGTACTTGCAGTTGGCATTTATCTTTATCACCGGGCCTGAGCCGAGCACAGGGTGATTGGTTGGATCGTGTTTATCGGGGTAATTGGGATGAAGACCATGAGCATTGTCGGCTGATATCATAAATGATGAGTCGATTGAGCGCAAGAACGATTCCTCGTCGCCACCCATCGCCAAGTTGATGCGTCGTAGTAAGTTGTACAACACAGGTGATGCGGCGCCTTGTTTAGTTCCGCTTCCGGTTTCTTCATTGTCGAAAACGGCCATCACTCTCGTCATTTCCCCTTGCTGGCTATCGAGAAGGGCTGTCATTGATGCGTGTACCATCGACAGGTCGTCGAGGCGTCCGCTGGTGATCATCTCTGAGTCGACACCTATAAGAACCGATGGGGTTGCGTCATAGAGCGCAAGATCATAGTCGAGAATATCATCAGGGTTGACATTTAACTCGGTGGAGAGTAGGTCGGTAAGCAGATAGCGAGAATCGGATGGTGAGGAGTGAAGCGCTATGACTGGTATCATATCGCGTTGGCGTGATAGCGGGTTGCCTTCATTTACCTGACGATTGAAATGTATGGCCAGGTGAGGTATCGTGAGCAATGGTTCATCAAATTTCACTATTTCAGTGATAGGATGTAGAGCATCCTCACCCCGAAGCATCACGCGTCCGGCAAGTGAAAGTGGACGGTCAAACCAGGTATAAAGTATTGGACCGCCATACACTTCAGTATTAAGTCGCACCACGCCACCTTCACTTATCATTTCAGCGTTGGGTTTTATGCGAAAACCCGGTGAGTCACTATGGCTGCTTATTATCTTCACACCTGTGGCTGGGTCGCCATCACCTACGACCCATGCAAATATGGCAGAGTCGTTTTTGGTAATGAAATAACTTCGCGACCGTTCGAGAGTCCACGGGGCAGTGGGGTCGAGCTGCGTGAAGCCTGCGTCGACCAAACGTCGCTTGATGGTGTCAACAGCGAGGAAATTACACACAGCCGAGTCCATGAATTGCATCAAGTCGGCTATTTCGAGTGGCGGTCGTCTCATGGTGTTGGTGTTTATAGGAGGGGTCTAAGTTTATTCTTAAAATGTCAGGGTGCTGTTGGCGGTGGGGGTGTTATTGCAGCTCGACGTACAGTGGGGTCGGGTTCGGCCATGAGTTCAATCATGTCGTCGGGATACACGAACACGTCCATCGGGTTCTGAGGTCGTAGAGTTTCCCACCATTTGAATCGTGGCAGATATAACAGTGATTTTTTTGCAAGATAGAGCGGTGTGGTGGTGCCGCTGGTCTGAGGCCACATTTTCATGCGTTGCACCTGCTTGTCGAGGAAGTCGGCTGATAAAAAGCTGCTTGTTACGTTCACAATCTTATTATATGTGGAGTCACTTTCCTGTGGTAGGAAAATTGCCTCCACGTTGCCGCTCACATCAAGATGCCGCATATCTCCGTCCACAAAGGTGGCAAGCATCTCCTTGCCTGAAAGCTGGTTGTAGTAGGGGTCCTCAATCATCTCAACAATAAATCCGGTATCGGGTAGCTTGGCCCATTCTACCGTTGAGTCGTTGAAGTGCACCTGTATACTCCCTCCGAATATCTGTCGGTCGCCGCTCCACACTATGGGTTTGACATCCATATACATCATAGTGTCGCGACGTACCACGGTCAGTGAGTCGCAAAGTCCTTGTATGTCGCTGCGATAGAAGCGTACCCTGGGGTTGGCCACAAGATGGTTGGTGGTGTCGGCTCCTAATGAGTCAGTTGTGATGACGCGGAATGTACGGATTACATCGCCATGAAGATAAAGGGTATCTCCCTTAGAGTATTCCAAGGCCAATGCACGTCCTGTGACGTATGCGCTGTCGGTCAATTCATTGTAAAAACCGTATTCACCTTTTAGTGTCGATTGGCGGGCTGAGTCGGTGAGTTCCATGTTTCCGCGAGCCTCTCCCCAGCCGTTCTGACGGTCGTAAATGAGAGTGTCGCCGATCAAGGTGCGACCGGTGCGAGTCACTACCATCGATCGGTCGTAAAGGTCAGCCATGCCCAGGTCTGTGTTATATGTACCGTTGGTGGTATAAATAGTACCGTCGCGGTTTACGATTGTCGACATGGTCACCAAGTCGGCCAAATGCGTGTCAGTATTGTAAGCGAGTGTGTCGGTGAATATTTTGAGTGTGTCATTGCGCGATATCGATGTGAGCCTTACATCGTTGTAGAAATTGGCATCCTTGGTCGATGGAGAGTATTCACCTACCCACGATTTAAGCTGGTTGGTAGCATCGGTAAGCACGCCGCCGTATTCATAGTAACCGAGGTTGATGCCAAGGTCGTAATTGAATATCTCGGTTTCGAGTTTTACATCCTTGTTGATCAACCGTACATTATTTCCATCGTGTCCGTAGAGCACAGCAAGCTGCTCGGGACCTGAGTAGTTGAGTTCGTCGGCGTAAACGAACAATGTGTCGCCTTGTTCCATTCTCACATTGCCAAAGGCATCGAGCGAACTTGTCTGGTCGTAGAAATGAGCCGAGTCGCAGTACATGTACATATCTCCGCGGCGAAACTGTACATCGCCAGTCAGCAGCTGATAATCCTTTCCGTTTTCCAGTTTCAGCTCATTGGCATGTTCAAGAAACACCATGCCCGGCTGATAACGGTTGGCGGTAGGGATTGTTGGTGCTATCGGGGTGCCTCCGTTCTGTCTTTGGGGTGTGCCAAAAGCGATGACCGACGCGGCCATCGCTCCGATAATGACTGATGCGGTTATTTTTTGAGCCATCCCTTATGCTCAAATTCGCAGTCGCGCCACCCGTCCTCGATGCGCACGTAGGTGTCGCGTATCTTGCGTTCGATCCATTTGTCGATAGCCTGTTGCTTTTGAGCGGCTTCTTGCATGCCTTTAATCAGCTGGAAGTCATCGGAAAGATTGGCCTTGTGAGGCTCGATGCGATTGGTGAGCTTCACGATCGCTACAATCTCTTTGGAGCTTTTGGGGTCAATCATGATGAACGGCTTCGACACACTGCCTACGGCCAAGGTGTCGACTACACGCCCGATTTCCTGTGGGAGTTGCGACATCTCAAAGCGCGAAGTTCCATTGGCTTCATTCACCATGATACCGCGGTTGTTTCGCGTGTCTTTATCCTGCGACACGTAAGGGGCGGCTTCTTCGAATGTGAATTTTTTCCCATCGACCATATCTGTGCGAAGTGAGTCGAGGCGGTTGATGGCGTTGGTAAGTTCTTCGTTGCTTACTTTGGGCTTGAGCAGTATGTGTCGTGCGTTAACTCGCTCGCCGCGTTTTTCGATCAGCTGGATGATGTGGTAGCCGTATTGAGTCTCTACGATTTTCGACACCTTATCAGGCTCATTGAGGTTGAAGGCTACTGCGGCAAATTCGGGCACAAGCTGTGCTTTGCTCATAAACCCGAGCTCGCCACCACGCGAGGCACTTGCTCGGTCTTCCGAGTACAGAATTGCAAGAGTGGAGAAGCTGCTTTCACCCTTATTTACGCGGTCGGTGAAGTCGCGCAATCGTGCCTTGACGTCCTCGATTTCTTGCGGCGGAATCACGGGGTTGATAGTGATAATCTGAGTTTCGACCTGCATGGGCACGAAAGGCACTGAGTCCTCGGGAAGAGCGTCGAAGTAACGGCGCACGTCGGAGGGTGTGGATTTCAGATTTTTGGTGAGTGAGCGTTGTACCTCCTGTATTTTATAGCTGTTGCGACGCATTTCAATCATCTGCTCGCGTATTTCGGGGAAGGATTTGTGGAAATAGCTTTCCACTTTTTCTTTTGAGCCAAGATTGTTTACCAGGAAGTTGAGGCGCGACTCCACTTCGTTCATCACCATCGCGTCGGCCACCTCCACAGTGTCGAGTTCGGCTTGATGAAGAAATAGCTTCTCAATGGCCATTTGCTCGGGGATGACGCAATAGGGGTCTCCCTTAATCGGGGTACGCTCGTATTGCATCTGCTGGTAAGTTTCTTCAATATCCGACTTGTAGATGGGTTGGTCGCCTACTACCCAAGCCACCTCCTCAGCGATGTTATTCTGGCTATAGGCCCATGCTACCAAGGTGATAGCTCCCACAGCCATAGAT
>CAMWOD010000057.1 GCA_947175715.1 uncultured Porphyromonadaceae bacterium | reverse complement strand
CGTCAAGTCCCGTGAGTTGTGATACGTCCTTTAATAGAATAGGGTGAACTTCAGTACGGTCGCCCGTGCGGAAGAAGTCGCTCTGCAGTGTCACAATAGCTCGCATCACACTCATCATCGTGTCTTGACGCATCTGCAATGTGCGTATGAAGCCGGTGGCTTCATCGCGACGTTGCTTGATGAATGCGTTGGTTTCAGCCTTACGCGCAGTCATAGTCTGGTCGGAGCCGCTTGGGTAGGCGTCGACGCTGAAAGATGGTGACACCATCAACTCGGGGATGGATGTTAGAAGCGTCACATTGAGCGTATCACCATCGACATCGACGCTGAACTCAGGTACAATCTGCCGCTGCCTGTCCTCATCGGGCGATCCATCGATCGT
This sequence comes from uncultured Porphyromonadaceae bacterium, assembly GCA_947175715.1. Classification (GTDB taxonomy): domain Bacteria; phylum Bacteroidota; class Bacteroidia; order Bacteroidales; family Muribaculaceae; genus JAJPXC01. The sequence goes on along the minus strand of CAMWOD010000057.1, from coordinate 6,360 downwards.
AGCGCCGGGCTTGGGATTGAGGCGACGTATCACCTCAACGGCTTCTTTAAGCTGTTCTGGCGAAATTGACAGTAGTTTTGCGAGCTTGTCGTAATGTTTTTTTGAGAAAAGGTCAAAGTAATCCTTCACAATCTCAGTGGCAAGCGCTACACTTGCTGTAGCATCAAGGCGTTGAAGCTGCAACAGCAGGGCATCGCGCAGGTCCATAGCTCCCACTCCGGCTGGCTCGAGCGATCGTATCTGCTGCCACACACTGCGCACTCGTGCCTCATCGTCGACCACTCCCGCTATAGCAAGGTCAGATGCCAGTTCGGGCACCGTACGAGTCATATACCCATTATCATCGAGATTACCAATAATATACCGTGCCACGCGGCGGTCGAGATCGTCGAGGTCAAGGTCGGTAAGCTGATCGGTGAGCTGATCAATAAGCGAAGAGGTTGACGCTACAGCCTGAGGCTCATAGTATCGCTGGTCGGGCTGATGATTAGATGCTTCGAGTCTGTACCACGGAATTTCATCACCGCTATAGTCGGCCATCTGCACCTCCTCGGCAGTTTCGTTGAAGTCATCAGCCGCGGCCGTAGAGTCGTCCTGATCATGAACGACCTCGAGCGCCGGATTCTCATCAACGGCCTGACGCACAGCATCCTCTACTTCCGGCCCATTCATCTCAAGCAGGCGCACGTATTGCACCTGCTGTGGCAACATGTGCTGCTGCTGACGCTGCTCGGTAGTAAGTATCGGTGTGGTCTTCATATCCACTGCAAAGTTACAACTTATTTGCGAGAAAACCGCGCACCCTCACCCCCTCGATTTATTTAATACTCCAAAACTTGGGATGTGAAAAAAATGCGCAATATGGGGTGTGGGTGGTTAGTTTCTCAAAAACAATGCGTAACTTTGCACTCTGAAAAAGTAATTACTTAGCAGATGAAAGTAATCAGAAGCGTAAAAGAACTTTCACAACTCACTGAGGCTCTGCGCAGTGAGGGTAAATCGATAGGCCTGGTCCCCACTATGGGGGCGCTCCATGCAGGCCACCGCTCGCTCGTAGACCGCTCGGTCAAGGAAAACGACGTAACGGTAGTGAGCGTATTCGTTAACCCTACACAGTTTAACAACGCACACGACCTTGCAACATACCCGCGCACCGAGGAGGCTGACTGCCAGATGCTTGAACAAGCCGGTGCCGACTACGCATTCGTACCCTCTGTCGAGGAAATGTATCCAGTGCCCGATACTCGCCAATTTGACCTCGGCGAGGTTGCGGCTGTGATGGAAGGCCCGATGCGCCCAGGTCATTTTAACGGCGTGGCGCAAGTGGTGAGCCGCCTGATGGAATACTCCCACCCCACCCGAGCCTATTTCGGCGAGAAGGACTTCCAGCAGATTGCCGTGATACGACGCATGGTCGAGCTGCTCGGCCTCGATGTGGAAATAGTGGATTGCCCAATAGTGCGCGAGCCCGACGGCTTGGCCATGAGCAGCCGCAACGTAAGGCTCACAGCTGAGGGTCGCAAGGTAGCGCCGTCAATACACAGCATTCTCGCCGAAAGCACTCAGTGGGTCAACGAACTCACCCCCGACGAAGTAATCGACCGCGTGATAGCCCTTACAAACAGCGAAAATGGACTTGAAGTAGAATATTACCAGATAGTCAATGCCCTCACGATGCAGCCCTTGAACAGCTGGCCTAAAGAGGGTGAACCCGATGCTGTAGGTTGCATCACCGTATACTGCGGCGATGTGCGACTGATTGACAACATTAAATATCCTCGTTCATGATGCTCGTAGAAGTTCTCAAGTCAAAAATCCACCGTGTCACTGTCACTGAAGCACGCCTGGACTATATAGGTAGTATAACGATAGATCAAGACCTAATGGACGCTGCCGGAATCATCCCCGGCGAGCGAGTATATATCGTTGACAATAACAATGGGGAGCGTCTCGATACCTACGCTATTGCCGGCGAGCGCGGCTCAGGTGTAATATGCCTCAACGGCGCTGCAGCACGCAAGGCGCAGCCCGGCGACATCGTAATCATCATGAGTTATGCTACAATGCCTATTGAAGAAGCTCGCCAATTTCAGCCTCAAGTGATATTCCCCGACACTAAAACCAACCGTCTCCTTTAATATCAAGCACCCCCAAAGATATGTTTGAAAATCTCAGCGACCGCCTCGAACGCAGCTTTAAGATCCTCAAAGGACAAGGCAAAATCACAGAAATCAACGTAGCCGAAACCCTCAAGGATGTGCGCAAAGCACTAATGGAGGCCGACGTAAACTACAAGGTAGCCAAGCAGTTTATCGACACTGTAAAGGATAAAGCCATAGGTCAGAACGTAATAAACGCCATCAAGCCCAAGGAGCTGATGGTGAAAATCGTCCACGACGAGCTTACATCGCTGATGGGTGGCGAAACATCGCAAATCAACCTTTCAGGCAACCCCACCGTAATATTAATGTCGGGTCTGCAAGGTTCGGGTAAGACCACTTTCTCGGGCAAGCTCGCCAAGAAGCTAAAGAGCGAGAAGGGTAAGCGTCCGCTGCTGGTGGCCTGCGACGTATACCGCCCGGCCGCTATCGACCAGCTTAAAGTACTCGCTGAGCAAATCAATGTGCCTGTATACACCGAAGAAGGGAATAAGAATCCAGTGGAGATTGCCCGCCATGCCATCGACTACGCAAAAGCCAACCATCTCGACTTGGTAATCGTCGATACGGCAGGTCGTTTGGCCGTCGATGAGCAGATGATGGATGAGATAGAGGCCATCAAAAAAGCTATCAAACCCCAAGAAACCCTGTTCGTTGTCGACTCAATGACCGGTCAGGATGCTGTGAACACAGCAAAGACATTCAATGACCGTCTTGACTTCGACGGAGTCGTATTGACCAAGCTCGATGGTGATGCTCGAGGTGGTGCCGCACTTTCGATACGCACTGTTGTCACAAAGCCCATCAAGTTTGTGGGTACAGGCGAGAAGCTCGACGCTATCGACCCATTCCACCCTGCTCGTATGGCCGACCGTATTCTGGGCATGGGTGATATCGTGTCACTGGTAGAAAAAGCTCAACAGCAATTTGACGAGAAGGAGGCACGTGCGCTTGAAGAGAAAATCCGCAAAAACAAGTTCAACTTCAACGATTTCCTCAAGCAGATAGAGCAACTCAAGAAGATGGGCAATATCAAAGACCTCGCCTCGATGATTCCTGGCGTGGGCAAAGCCATTAAAGACATCGATATTGACGACAACGCATTCAAGAGCATCGAAGCCATCATTCACTCAATGACTGAGCAAGAGCGCATCAACCCCGAAATTATCAACGGCTCGCGCCGTCAGCGCATAGCCAAGGGTTCGGGCACATCGATGCAAGAGGTCAACCGCCTGCTCAAGCAATTTGAGACCACCCGCTCGATGATGAAGATGGCAACTACCAAAAATCCAATGAAAATGATGCGCGACATGCGTCGTGCGCGCCGATAAAACTAAGTACCTTATGACCACAATAATTGACGGAAAAGCCACTGCCTCGGCAATCAAGCAAGAGTTGGCCACCGAAGTTGACAAAATACTTGAAGCCGGTGGACGTCGCCCACACTTAGCGGCCATTCTCGTGGGGCACGACGGCGGCTCAGAGACTTATGTGGCCAATAAGGTGAAAGCATGCCAGGAGTGCGGCTACGAATCAACTCTTATCAGATATGAGAACGATGTGACCCAAGACGTTCTTTTGGCCAAAATTGCTGAGCTCAACGCCGATCCAGCAATCGATGGATTTATCGTGCAGCTCCCCCTGCCCCGTCACATCGACGAGCAGCGTATCATTGAGGCCATCGACCCCGCCAAGGATGTAGACGGCTTTCATCCCGTAAATGTAGGACGCATGTCTATAGGACTACCCTGCTTCCTCCCGGCCACACCTTCGGGCATCATGGAGCTGCTACGCCGCTACAACGTGCCTACCGACGGCAAGCGCTGCGTGGTGCTTGGTCGCAGCAACATCGTGGGCAAACCCATGGCAATGCTTATGCTTCAGAAGGGCATTCCGGGCAACGCCACAGTCACAGTGTGTCACAGCCGCACACCCGACATCAAGGAGATATGCCAGCAGGCCGACATCATCATTGCGGCCCTCGGTGTACCAGGATTCGTAACCGCCGATATGGTAAAGGATGGAGTTACGGTAATCGACGTTGGCACTACCCGTGTGCCCGACGCTTCACGCAAATCAGGATTCCGTCTTTCGGGTGATGTTGATTATGCCAATGTAGCCCCTAAGTGCGCATTCATTTCCCCGGTACCCGGTGGCGTAGGTCCAATGACTATCGTGTCGCTGATGCGCAACACGCTCCAAGCCTACCGCCTAACCCACTGATTATTTCAAAATAATAGTGCGATGCGGTAGGTGGCGAAAGCCAATACCCATGCCACAGCGGTGTTATATACCACCGCAAATGCCCCGTAGCGCCAACTTCCACTCTCTTTGACGATTGCAGTGATTGTAGCCAGACAAGGGCAATAAAGCAATATAAACACCATAAATGCCAACGCTGATGCCGGTGTGAAATCGGGAGCTACACCTGGTCGAGGCGACTTTGTGATACGATCGGACAATGCTTCGTCCGAAACCTCCTCATCACCCGTGTACAGTACGCCCAATGTCGACACCACGATCTCCTTGGCTGGCACTCCGGCAAGTACCGCTACCGTGGCACGCCAATGGCATCCTATAGGTTCAAGCACCGGATTTATGGCTTTACCGAGCATTTCAAGGTATGAATCGTTATCAGTATCAATGACGCTGTCGTCTACTTGTGATACTCTCTCGGGTGTCTCGGACGATGTAGCAGCATCGTGGAGCGGGAAGTAATTGAGTAGCCACACAATGATGCTTGCCACCAGAATAATGCCACCCATTTTTTTGAGATATTGCTGCCCTTTCCAACATGTATGACGCATCGACGCACGCATAGTAGGAACACGATAGGGTGGCAACTCCATCACAAAAGGTGTTACATCGGTTTTAAAATATAGTTTACGCAACATTCTTGCCGTCACCATTGCCACAAATATGCCGAGCATATAAAGCGAGAAGAACACCAAGGCAGCGTGCGCCGAGAAGAATGTACCGATCAAAAGCACATAGATGGGCAATCGTGCCGAGCACGACATAAATGGATTGATAAGTATAGTAATAAGGCGAGAACTCTTACTCTCAATCGACCGTGCAGCTATGATGGCAGGCACATTGCAACCAAACCCCATGACCAACGGTATGAATGATTTGCCATGCAACCCAATGCGATGCATCAGCTTATCCATTATGAAAGCAGCTCGGGCCATATACCCCGAATCTTCCATAAATGAAATGCAGAAGAAGAGTATCAAAATATTGGGCAAGAACACGATAACACCTCCTACACCACCTATCACACCGTCGCCTATCAGGTCTTTGAGCGGTCCGGCAGGCATGGTGTTTTCTACAACCCGGCTCAGCCATCTCACCCCCGACTCCAACCACTCCTGTGGGTAGGAGCCAAGCCAGAATGTAAGCCAAAATATAGCGAACATTATGGCTATGAATATGGGAAATCCAAAAAGCTTGTTGGTGACAATAGCATCAATGATTCGTGTTGACTCTGAGGTTGTCTGTGGTCGATCCTCCATTGTCTCGGCGAGCGCACCGCTGATAAAGCCATATTTTTCGTTGGCGATAATAGATGACACATCTTCATCGCTCACTGTTTCCACGGCTTCAACCTGCTGATCGCGCAATTCAATCAATTCCTTGCGATGTGGATCGTCGACAAACATATCTTCCACCTCTCGGTCGCGTTCCATCAGCTTGATTGCGAGGTATCGAGGTGAAAATTGCCTCCCTATGTAGGGGTCTTGCTTAAGTTGGTCAATGATAAGTCGCAGGCTTTGCTCCATATCCTGCCCGAGGTTGACATGCACATGTCGCACGTCGCTCTGCTGACCCTCATACACAGCTATTATCGTATCAAATAGCTTATCTATTCCACGTCCTGTTTTAGAAACCGTAGGCACAATTGGTACACCTATCATGCCGGCGAGTTGCTCATAGTCGAGTTTTGCTCCCGATGCTCTTAGTTCGTCGTACATGTTGAGCGCTATAACCATTGAGCGGTCCATGTCGATAAGCTCGGTGGTGAGATAGAGATTGCGTTCAAGATTGGATGCGTCGACTACGTTAACAATCACGTCGGGCGACTCATCCTTCAGATAGCGACGCACATACAATTCTTCGGGAGAGTAGGCTGTGAGCGAGTACGTGCCCGGGAGATCCACGAGATTGATTATATAATCGCCATGATGCACTATACCCGATG
>CAMWOD010000056.1 GCA_947175715.1 uncultured Porphyromonadaceae bacterium | reverse complement strand
AAGTGTCTGCGCGTATCAGGCAAGCACAACGACCTCGAAGAGGTAGGTCACGACACGTATCACCACACGATGTTCGAGATGCTGGGCAACTGGTCGTTTGGCGACTACTTCAAGGCCGAAGCTATCGACTGGGCATGGGAATACCTGGTGGATGTGCTCAAGCTCGACCCCAAGCGCCTCTATGCCACCGTATTCGAAGGCTCACCTGAAGAAGGTCTGAGCCGCGACGACGAGGCTGCAAGCTACTGGGAAAAGCATCTCCCAAAAGATCATATCATCAACGGCAACAAGCACGATAATTTCTGGGAGATGGGTGACACAGGCCCCTGCGGACCTTGCTCTGAGATCCATATCGACCTGCGTAGCGATGAGGAGCGTGACAAAATCGATGGCGCTGCACTCGTAAACCACGACCATCCGCAGGTGATAGAGATATGGAACCTTGTGTTCATGCAGTACAACCGCAAAGCCGACCACTCACTCGAACCTCTCCCCGCCAAGGTGATCGACACCGGCATGGGCTTCGAACGCCTCTGTATGGCTCTGCAAGGGAAAACTTCCAACTACGACACCGACGTTTTCACCCCGCTGATCAACACTATTTCGATGCTTTCGGGCAAGAAGTATGGTGAAGACAAGGACGTCGACGTGGCTATGCGCGTTATCGCCGACCATGTACGCACTATAGCTTTTGCCATAGCCGATTCGCAACTCCCCGGCAACGCCAAGGCCGGCTACGTGATACGCCGAATACTGCGCCGCGCCATCCGCTATGCCTACACTTTCCTGGGACAAAAGGATGCCTTCATCTACCGCCTTGTCGACACACTTATCGAATCGATGGGCGATGCTTATCCCGAAATCAAAAATCAGCGTGACCTTATAATCCGCGTCATCAAGGAGGAAGAGGATTCATTCCTCCGCACCCTCGAAAACGGCATGAAGCTTCTCGACACAAAGATAGCTGAAGCTCAGAAAGCCGGTAAGACTGAGATTTCGGGCAAAGACGCTTTCACTCTTTACGACACCTACGGATTCCCGCTCGACCTCACTCAACTTATCCTCAAGGAGAGGGGCATGACACTCGACCAAAAGGAATTTGACGCTGAGATGGAGGCTCAGAAGACACGTGCGCGCAACGCCGCCGCAGTCGAAGCCACCGACTGGATAACAGTGCGTGACGGCGAGCAGCAATTTGTGGGTTATGACACTACTACCACCCCTACCCAGATACTCCGTTACCGTAAGGTAAAACAGAAAAACCGCGAGTTCTACCAGGTGATCCTCTCTGTGACACCTTTCTACGCCGAAATGGGTGGTCAGGTAGGCGACCGTGGCCAACTTGTCAACGGCGACGAGGTGATAAACGTAGTAGATACCAAGCGTGAAAACGGCATTGGTGTGCACATCACCGAAAAGCTCCCTGCCGACGTCACCGCCACATTCGAGGCCAAGGTCGACATGGATGCCCGCGAGGCCACATCGGCCAACCACACAGCCACTCACCTACTCCACCAGGCTCTGCGCGAAGTGCTCGGCACACACGTGGAGCAGCGCGGTTCGTTCGTATCGCCCGAAGTGCTCCGCTTTGACTTCAGCCACTTCCAGAAACTCACCCCCGAGGAAATACGCAAAGTAGAGCATCTGGCCAACAAACGTGTACGCATGGCCATACCACGCGATGAGCACCGAAATGTGCCCATAGCCGACGCACGCGAAATGGGAGCGATGGCACTCTTTGGCGAGAAATATGGCGACGAGGTGCGCGTGATTCGTTATGGCGACTCTGTAGAGCTGTGTGGCGGCACACACGTGGCCAATACCGGTAATATCGGCATGATACGCATAATCTCCGAAAGCTCTATCGCCGCCGGAATCCGTCGTATCGAGGCCATCACCGGCGAACGCATGGAGAATGCTATCGACGAGATGTCGGACACTCTTAAGGATATAGCCCAGCTCTTCAACAACGCCCCCAACCTACTGCAAGCACTACGTAAATCACTCGAAGACAACGCCGAATTGCGTCGTCAGGCCGAGGAATATATGGCCGAGAAAGTGACCAACCTCGCTAAACAACGCATCGAGCAAAGCACTACGATAAATGGTATCAAGGTAGTGACAATGCAAGGTGTCCGACTACCCGAAGTGGTGAAAAATGTAGCCTTCAAGGTACGTGCGCTATCACCCGAGAACACCGCCTTCATCGCTGCCACTACCGACGCTGCCAACAAACCGCTGCTGTCGGTAATGCTCACCGACGACGTGGTAGCATCGGGACACAACGCATCGACAATGGTGCGCAACGCTGCTAAAGCCATCAAGGGTGGCGGTGGCGGCCAACCCGGATTCGCACAGGCAGGCGGCAAGGATGCCGAAGCCATAGCTCAAGCATTCCAGATGCTTATGGATCAGATTTAAATATCCTGTCAGGATGTTTAATGAATCATTCCGTAGAATAGCTAAATTATCATCACTGCCCCTATCAGCAGGGGCAGTGAATGTAAATATGGGTCTGTTGCTTATCAACAGTACCGACCTTCTCACACACATCGAGCTGCCTATCAAACTTAGTTCGGCAGTATCGGTGGTGTGTGTCGAGGGGGAGGCCACTCTATCAGTTGGCATTGAGCAGCACAAGCTCACCCCCAGCAGCATGATGGTGCTTGGGCCGGGGCATACTCTACAAAGTGTCTCCACTTCTCCCGACTTCAAGGGCTTCTCTCTGGTTGCCTCGATGCGAACCCTCTCAGGGGCAATCCCCTATATGTCGCGCGTGGTGATGTGCTTTCTGCACTCCAACGAAACTCCTGTAATAAAAATTACAGCCGAGGAACTCACTACGCAGATAATGCTACACGACCTGCTGCAGCGTATCATGATGCGCAAAGACCGCCCAAGCGACAACGAATTGATACTACGCCACTTAGGCGAAACGATACTATATGAAACCATAGGCCTGTATTCGCACTACATTGTCAATACGCCCAAAATATCACGACGTCGTAGCGATGAGTTATACTACAAATTCCTTCAGCTTGTCGAGCTTCATTTTAAGAAGGAGCGCAGCGTATCGTTCTATGCCGACAGTATAGCCGTCACATCCAAGCACCTGTCGTCGGTGGTGAAGGAATGCAGTGGACGCACCGCCGGTGAGTGGATCGACCTGTATGTCATCCTTGAGGCAAAAATGCTGCTATCGGCATCGGATATGAGCATCAAGGAGATTAGCGCCGAGCTGTCATTTCCAAATCAATCGTTTTTCGGCAAATATTTCAAGCATCACACCGGGCAGTCGCCACGGCAATACCGCAACGAGAACTCTTAGCACCCCGGCGTTAACAAATGTCGGGTAATATGGTCTCGTTCACTCAAACAGACGTGAGATTTCGGTAATGGGTATTATCGAAATCACTGTGCGTCCGTCAGGGGTGTAATTGGGAGTGGGCAGCTTCAGCAAGTCGCTTAGCAACCGCTCCATCTCCTCTTGAGCGAGCGCCTGACCCGGTCTTATCGCCGAGGCACGTGCCATAGATTGCGCCACCCTCGAATACAAATCCTGCGAAGGGTCAATACCCGTGGTGCTGAAATCGTCGACAATCGACAGCAACGCCTCTTTGGGATTACCCTCGAGCACTGCGGGCTGGCCGTTGATGGCCCATGCATTATTGCCCAGTGGCGACAGGTCAAATCCCATCTCACTCACCTGGTCAAGTATAGACTCGAGCATGATGCTTTGCGACATCGTCAGCTCCACGCTGTCGGGAAATATGAGGCGCTGAGTCGACATAGTGCCACTCTCGACCATGGCAAGGTATTTCTCATATAGCACACGCTCATGCGCCCTGTGCTGGTCAACAATCATCAATCCGGTTGACGATGGCGACACAATATAGCGGCTGCGCAGCTGCAGCAACGTTACTGGCATACCGCTGTCGTCGAGCTCAAGCTGTGCGTTATCCACCTCATTCAAGGCGCTCGATGCAGTATGTATAGGCTCGACCTCGGCTTCACGTTGGAAATCAGCGTAGAGTTTATCCCAGTTTGACAGCTGGTTTGCGCCCCTATCACGAGGAGTAGACATCCTTACGCCGGCGGCTGGAGCTACGTTGTTAATCACACTACCCGACAGCCCTCCAAGCTCCGAGCGATAGGGTGATGTAAACGGATTGAAGCTCGGATCATGTTCTATAGTGGCATTCCCCTTGTTGTTCAATGGATCGAAAGCAGGGATTTCGGGAGCATTCTCCTGGTCAAAATCAATCGCAGGCGCAGCGTTATATCTCCCCAACGACTCACGGATAGAAGCCGTCAGTATCTGCCATATCGCCTGCTCGTTCTCAAATTTTACTTCATTTTTTGTAGGACTGATATTTACGTCGATGGTAGTGGGGTCTACCTCAAAATTTAGGAAGTATACAGGATGCGCTTCTGGGGATATCAAGTTGTCGTAACACTGCATCACGGCCCTATGGAAATAAGGGTGGCGCATGTTGCGGCCATTGACAAAGAAGTATTGCAAAGCATTGCGTCGGCGCGCATGCTCGGGTAGCCCAACGAATCCAGTAATTTTGATTAGCGATGTATCGGCCTCCACAGGTATCAGCTGATGTCCTACTGACTTGCCGAAGAGGTCGGCAATTCGCTGTTTCAACGGAGCTTTGCCGAGCTTGTGCATTACTGTGCCATTGTGCATCAGCGTGAATGCCACACTGGGATTGACCAGCGCCAGACGCTCAAATTCGTGCACTATATGACTCAGCTCCACGGCATCACGCTTCAAAAACTTACGACGTGCGGGGAGACGGTTGAAAATGTTCTTCACCATTATGTTGGTACCGGGCACACACGCTTCGGGCGACTGACTCTCAACTTTATTGTCGGTGATTATCAACCTTGTGCCAATATTTTCATCGTGCGGCATCGACCGCAGGTCAACATCGGCAACCGCTGCCACCGTAGGCAATGCCTCGCCGCGAAATCCCATTGTCATGAGCGTGAACAGGTCTTCGGCCTTGACAATCTTCGAAGTAGCATGGCGCTCGAAGGCCATACGCGCATCGGTGGGCGACATACCGCACCCGTTATCTATCACCTGTATCAACGTACGTCCGGCATCCTTCACTATCAACTGCACCTCAGTGGCTCCGGCGTCTATTGAATTTTCCACAAGCTCCTTCACCACCGATGCCGGGCGCTGTATCACTTCGCCGGCGGCAATAAGGTTGGCCACGGAGTCGGGCAAAAGTCTTATCTTATCGTCCATATTAGTCAGTCTTTAAGAAGCAGCTGGGCATCGCCGTAGCTCAGGAATCGGTAACCAGCGTCGAGCGCATGCCGATACATCGGCAGCCAGTCACCACCGGTGAAAGCCGACACGAGCAGCAACAGGGTAGATTGCGGTTGGTGGAAGTTGGTGACCATGCCGCTTACTAAGCGGTAATCGTAACCGGGCGCAATGATAATACGCGTAGAGGCTATAAACGTGCCCTGATTGTGCTCTTTCATATAGGCTGCGATAGCACTAAGCGATTCATTGACCGTAGGCCATTTGTCGTGCGGCTCGTAAGGAGACCATTGGCCCACTTCGCCATCCCAATTACCGTCGAGCATCGCTACTCCGGCATGGTAAAGGGATTCGAGTGTGCGCACGGAAGTTGTGCCAACGGCTATCACACGTCTTGTGGTATTAGCCAACTCCTCGATAAGTTCGCGGTCGACGGATATGAACTCGCTATGCATGGGGTGTTCACCCACAGTATCGGTCTGCACCGGCTGGAATGTGCCGGCTCCCACATGGAGTGTGACATGGCGGCGAGGTATGTCACGCTCAGCTATATCGGCAAGCACCCTGGGTGTAAAGTGCAAACCTGCTGTGGGTGCAGCAACCGAGCCGTCGACATTGGCATATACAGTCTGATAATCGCGGCTGTCACTATCCTCCGTGGCTCTATTGAGATAGGGTGGTATAGGCAGCTCACCGGCGGCTTGAAGCACCTGCGCGAATGTGACATCGGACGCATCCCAGTCAAATCTCACTATGGAAGTGCGGCCATCTCTCCCTACTCGTGTAGAGCTCAGTGTGATATTGCGACCGTCAATTAAAACGGTAGTGGTGAGCGGCGCATCCTTCCATCGCTTGGAGTTGCCTACAAAGCAGTGCCAGCAACAAGAGGATGTCTGAGCAAAATTTTGCGCATAATCGGCAGGCATAGCAGGGTCGAGCAGCATCACCTCGATCAATGCACCGTCATGGTCGTCACCTTTGCGAAAACGCAATCGCGCATTAATCACACGCGTGTCGTTGTAAATGAGCATTGAGTGAGAAGGGAGCAGATCAGGGAGCTCGTCAAATCGATGGTCCTCGATCGAGCCATCGCCACGTCTAACGAGCAGCCTGCACTGGTCGCGGTCGACCAGCGGATGCCGCGCTATTCTATCGTCGGGGAGAGGATAGTCAAAATCTATGATGTTTATTTCTCTGGGATTAATCTTTTCCATAGTCGATATATCAGCACAAAGATACTAAACTCCCTCCAATCCACCCCTCGATTTACCGAAATTTCGCACTTCATCTGAGCGGCTTCGCTCTGGTGATATAATATGAAATCCGGCGACTCTCACGAGCCACCGGACCTCTTAACCTATGATTCACTTATTTGTTGTTGCTTTATCTTTTAGAATTACAGTTGTTCACAAGCCATTTACGAAACAAATCATTCTACTAAAACTATTGTACTTATATCAAAT
>CAMWOD010000055.1 GCA_947175715.1 uncultured Porphyromonadaceae bacterium | reverse complement strand
CTGGGCTTAAGTCGTGCAACGGTGGCACGCCATATAAAGAAGTTACGCGGAACGATAATTCGTCGCGTGGGATCTGACAAGGCGGGGTATTGGGATGTTATAAAGGGTGTGGAATAGGGATCAGAGGAGGGAGAGGGCGCGGAGCTCGTCGAGGATGTCGGCGCGGGTGAGGGTGCGACGCTCGCTCAGGGTGGTGGCAAAGTCACGGGCCACTGACTGCACGCCGCTGTGCGAGAACAGGCGGTGCAGGTAGTTGAAGTTGCGGTTGAAAAGTGAGTCGATCTCGTCGTCGTCGAGCTGGCATGCTTCGCGGCCGTCGCTGGCCACTGTCTCTTTAAGGGCGAGTGTAAGGGCGGGGGATAATGACTTGCCGCTGAGCACATATTGACGGCACATAAGGTTGCCGATGGCCATTGCCGTAGTGACTGAGAAGTGCTGTAGTATCTGGTTCCAGGCAAGGCGTGCTGAATATCGGGGATTGCCTGAAAAGTAGTATTCGGGAGTGAATTTCACTGCTTCTTCACCCTCCTCGATGGTGAGTGAGTCGAGCAATTCCTCGGCGTCGAGGGCCACTATGCTTATAGCCATGCCGGTGACGCCGTAGCAGCGGTCGGTGGCATCCTTATATTTTAAACTGTTGTCCATAAGTAGGTTGTTGTTGGCAATAAGAGCAGAAACTACATGCGTCCCTGCTCTTATTGTAACAATATATTCTTATATTAGTTGACCACGAGTATCTTGGTGACGGCACCCTGTGTAGAGATGCCTTCGCCGCTCTGCGATGCGTATACGTAGTAAACACCCGAGCGCACACGCTGGCCGTCGCGGTTGCAGCCGTCCCAGGTGATCATGCCACCCTCGCTGACGCCATTGTAGAACACGTTGCCGTAAGCGTCGGCGATCTTCACTTGCGAGTTGTCCATCAATCCCTTGATTGTGATCCATCCGGTATAGTCGGGGCGCACGGGGTTGGGATAGGCGTAAACTTCGCTATAGTCTTCGGCCGCTGGGGCGGTGTCGCTTGAGTATTCCATAAGTCCGTACTCGGTGGCCATGATCACGGCATTGGAGTTGGGCACGCACTGCACGGTGTAGATCAGGTTGTCGAGCAGGGGTGAGTTGTCGGTGGTGAACTGCTCGATCACTTTGTTGCCATCGGCCGCTACGTGGTATAGACCGCCGGTCTTGGTGGCCACCCACTTGTTGTTGGCGCCATCGACCGCTATTCCGTATACTTCAACGGCATCGAGCAGGTAGTCGGCGTAGCCCGAACCGTCGTTGCGGGGCACTTTGAGGCGATTGACAGTGACATTGCTATTCAAGGCGTTGCGGGCGCTTGATAGCTCGAGAATGCCTGAATGTGTGGCAATCCATATGCGACCTTCGTTATCCTCCACCATGTCGTAGAATGGTATTACCGCCTCGAATGTCTTGCCGTCCTGATCGATAAACTTGCTGATTACGTTGTAGCTATCGTCGCTGGTGGTGACGGTGCCCTTGGTGTCGTAAACCACGATGTTGCCATTCCAGAATCCCGACATGAACAGGATGATGTTGGCATTTCGGGGGTGCTGGCACACCAGTGAGCGAGTCTCGAAAGTAGGCACAAATTCAGGTACTTTCAGTATCACCCAGTCATTCTTGGTGGTCGGGCCGTTGCGCTTGGCGGCCGGAAGCATGAATATATTGCCTGAGCTGGCGATTTCGTTGGTGTTGTAGAGGTAGGGGGTAGTCCACAGGTTGCCCTGATTGTCAATTGCTACCGAGGTTGCGGCCTCGTATGAAGTATTGGCCACCATCTTGATAGGTGAGTTTTTGGTGGAGTAGATATATGTCTCATTCCACTTACCGTCGGCCTGCTTCTGAATCTTGATCAGACCCTCCCATAGTGAGGCCACGTAATATGTATTCTCGTCGTTGGGATCGGGACACATATCCATAGCGTCGAAGAAGTAGTTGGGGGCGAAGTCAAATTTCGAGTCCTTCATGGCATCAACCGGTGATAATATCTCGAATTGGTCGTTGACATATCGGTTGATGGGTGCTTCATGATAGTGGAATTCGAATCCGCGTGCACGGTCAAGGTCGAGCTGGTGCATGTAGAGAGCGCCATCTTTTCCGGGCTTGAACGCTGCTGTGCGACGCTGGTTGTAGTTGGTGGGTCGGAAATAGTTGCTAAGCACAGTCATCGGGGTGGTGGTAAGGTCGATTTGCGCTATACCCTTATCCGATGTGGTCCATGCCTTGGCTGGAGAGTCCCAATAATAGGTTTTTTGCCCTTGTATAGCCTCAGGAAGGTTGATGGTGGTGTATGTGCCGTCGGCGTTGAAGGTGTAAATTTTCTTGCCGTCGAGTGTATAGGCCATCCACTTTCCATCTTTGGTGGGTGAGATGGCGTCAACAGCCAGTGCGCCGTCGAGGGCCACACCCGTATTGGCAGTCATCTTGTCGAAGTTGAAGGTGATGATCCACGGGGTACCGTCCTGATGGCGATACAGCGCCTTGGTGTCGCTAATGGGGTAGATATTGCTACGCCAGCGGCCAAACCATGTGAGCTGTGTAAAATTGTTTATAGTGTTGATTGACTGCGACTTTTTGATACCGTAAGGCTGCAAATCGTTGCCGTTGCCTATCGATATTACGAGATTGTCGCCCATCACGGTGATAGCCGACACAGGGAAACCGTAGTTGCCCGAATCCATCACATACTGGCCGGGAACGTTGAACTTGACAAGGCCGAAGTTGGTGCCCACATACATCACATCGCCATCGAAAGCTACATCGTAGATAGTCTTTCCACTGGTCATAATGGCATCGGAGATGTCGGGCAGGTTTTTCACCGTGCCGTTGTCGTAGAGTATGTCGATATTGCCGGTCTGATAGGCAATCACCAGATAATGCTTGTCGTAGTTATACCATATACCGCACACATAGTTGTCGCTCAACTTGTTGGTGGAATTGTAGGCATATGATTCGTTGGTGTTCTTATCATATGAGAAAAGACCACCCAGCGATACGTAGTATAGCTTGGAGGGAGTTTCGAGCATCTGATACCCTACAAATCTGTCGGCTGAGTAGTTGGCATCGTAAATATGGGTATTGTAGTAAGGCTTAATCACCTTCCACGATCCCACGGCCTGCTGCGCCCATCCGGCTAAAGGTATAAGTGCTATTGCTATGGCAGTGATCAGTTTATTAAACATATATTATGATATGTGGAGTTTGAGTTGTTGTTTATTATCATTGTGTGTTGGCCAGGTGTTGGAGCAGCGCGCGGGTTGCCCTGCCTCGATGGCTTATGCTATTTTTCTGTTCGTCGGTCATTTGAGCGAAGCTCACCCCTGAGTTGCTGGGTGAGAATATCGGGTCGTAGCCGAATCCGTTGTCACCCACAGGCTTGTCAAGTATCTCGCCATCGACTGTGCCGTCGACCAGCGTCTCCTTGCCATCCTTTATAAGGGCTATCACTGTGCGGAAACGTGCCCGGCGGTTGCTCTGTCCCTGCATCACGCGCAGCATTTTGGCCACATTGTCGGCGGGAGTGCATCCCGGGCCGGCCCAACGTGCGGAGTAAACTCCTGGAGCGCCTCCAAGCGCCTCCACCTCGAGGCCGGTATCGTCGGCAAAGCAATCGTAGCCGTAACGCTCCTTAACCCAGCGAGCCTTGATAAGTGCGTTACCCTCAAGGGTTTCGGCTGTCTCGGGTATATCGTCGTGACACCCTATTTCGTCCAACGACATCACACGATATTGCCCCTCGAGAATTTCTCTTATCTCGTGGAGCTTGTGTGGATTATTGGTGGCCATCACCAGTGTGGGGAGCTGAGTATTCATAAGGTTGCTAAGTGATAACGTGATTTATCCTCTTTTATTGTAGAGTGTTAGGGGTGAGTCTACGTGTTAGCATTTATTAAGAACCGAGGTATTATGCCACCACAATATTCACAATCTTGCGAGGCACCACTATCACCTTGCGTATGGTTTTGCCATCGAGCCATTTTGCGGCCGCGGGATCGGCGAGGGCTGTGGCCTGTACCTGATCCTGGGGCATATCGGCTGCCACGGTGATGTTGAAGCGTGCCTTGCCGTTGAACGACACTGCATAAGTCACCTCATCTTCCCTAAGATACTCGTCGTTGTGTACCGGCCATTTGGCATCAACCACTGTTGTGGTGTGATTCAATGCGCTGTGCCACAACTCTTCGGCCACGTGAGGGGCGAATGGAGCCAATACCACTACAAGGTCGTTGAGCACCTGGCGTGAATGGCACTTATCGGCGGTGAGCTCGTTGACACATATCATGAATGCGGCTATCGAGGTGTTGTAAGAGAAATGCTCGATGTCGTATGTCACCTTTTTAATTAATGTGTGGATAGCCTTAAGGGCACGCTTGCTCGGCTCGGAGTCATCTACAAGGCATTGGTCACCCTTATAATATAGGTTCCACAATTTCTTGATGAAGCGGTTTACACCGTCGATGCCGTTGGTATCCCATGGCTTGCTCTGCTCGAGCGGGCCAAGGAACATTTCATAAAGGCGAAGTGTGTCGGCACCGTAGCGATCTACTATGTCGTCGGGGTTGACTACATTGTACATCGATTTCGACATCTTCTCTACAGCATAGCCACAAATATATTTGCCATCCTCGAGTATAAACTCGGCGTCGGCAAACTCCGGGCGCCATGCCTTGAATTTATCGAGGTCGAGCACGTCGTTGCTCACTATATTCACATCGACGTGTATAGGAGTGGTGTCATAGTCATTCTTAAGTCCGTGACTCACAAATGTATTGGTGTCCTTGATACGATAAACGAAGTTTGACCTTCCTTGTATCATGCCCTGGTTGATGAGCTTCTTGAAGGGTTCGTCGTCGGCTATCACACCAAGGTCGTATAAGAATTTATCCCAGAATCTACTATATATAAGGTGTCCGGTGGCATGCTCCGTACCTCCTATATATAGGTCTACATTATGCCAATAGTTGTTGGCTTCCCTCGATACCAGCGCATCGGGGTTGTGGGGATCGGTATATCGCAGATAGTAGGCCGATGAGCCTGCAAATCCGGGCATGGTGTTGAGCTCGATGGGGTACCCATCCTTGGTTTTCCAATTCTTGGCACGCCCCAATGGAGGCTCACCCGATTCAGTAGGCAGGTATGCGTCAACCTCGGGAAGCATCAGCGGCAGCTCCTCGAGCTTCATCATCTGAGGCACTCCATCCTTGTAGTATACGGGGAATGGCTCACCCCAATATCGCTGGCGGCTGAAGATGGCGTCGCGCAGGCGGTAGTTGGTTTTCACACGGCCTATACCCTTCTCCTCTATATACTTCTTGGTGGCGGCTATGGCATCTTTCACTTCAAGCCCATTGAGCGAAAACTCTCCATTGCTTGAATTGATCATTTTGCCTTCTTTGGCATCAAAGCTCTGCTCGCTCACATCGGCACCTTCGATCAGCGGTATTACAGGAAGGTCGAAATGGCGGGCAAAAGCGTAGGCGCGGGCGTCGTGAGCCGGTACTGCCATGATTGCTCCTGTGCCATATCCGGCAAGCACATAGTCGCTTATCCATATAGGTATATTCTTACCTGTCAGCGGATTCACGGCATAAGATCCTGAAAATACTCCAGTCACTTTCTTGTCTATCATGCGCTCGCGTTCGGTCTTTTTCTTCACCTGCTGCAGATACTCTTCTACAGCCTCCTTCTGCTCGGGGGTGGTGACCATTTCCACATACTTGCTCTCGGGGGCAAGCACCATGAATGTCACACCAAATACAGTGTCGGCGCGTGTGGTGAATATATCGAGCACCACATCGGAGTCGGCTACCTTAAATTTCATCTCAGCTCCCTCCGAGCGGCCTATCCAGTTGCGCTGGGTTTCTTTGAGCGACTCGGTCCAGTCGAGCTTGTCGAGTCCCTGCAACAGTCGCTCGGCGTAGGCCGACACCCTGAGGCACCATTGCCACATCAGCTTTTGCTCCACGGGGTAGCCACCTCTTATCGACAGTCCCTCGCTCACCTCATCGTTGGCCAATACTGTGCCCAGCTTGGGGCACCAGTTTACCATGGTATTGCCCAGATAGGCTATGCGGTAGTTCATCAGAGCATCCGACTTCTCCTTGTCGCTCATCGATGCCCATTGCTCGGGTGTGATATCCAATTCGCGTGAACAGTAGGCGGTGAGTCCCTTTGTGCCTTTGGTGGCAATCTGCTCCACAAGCTGCTCAATGGGCATGGCTTTCTTGAGCTGAGTGTCATAGTAGTGATTGAACATCTCTATGAATGCCCACTGGGTCCATTTGTAATATTCAGGATCGCAAGTTTTCAACTCACGGCTCCAGTCGTAGCAAAATCCTATCTTGTCGAGCTGTTGGCGATAGCGGGCTATATTGTTGCGGGTAGTGACTTCGGGGTGTTGCCCTGTCTGGATGGCATATTGCTCGGCAGGGAGTCCGTAGGCGTCATAACCCATGGGATGCAACACATTATATCCTTGCAGGCGCTTGTAGCGAGCAAAAATATCAGATGCTATGTAGCCCAGTGGATGACCTACGTGCAATCCTGCTCCCGAGGGGTAGGGAAACATGTCGAGCACATAATATTTCTTCCTTGTAATGTCGATATCTACTTTATAAGTATTATTATCTTTCCAATACTTCTGCCAGCGGCTTTCTATATCTTTGTGGTTGTAGTCCATTGATATTATTATTTTATATTTTCTTATTTCGACAGTTGAAGCATGCGATCGATGGGACGTCGGGCCTTGGCGGCCAATGCCTCATCTACATG
>CAMWOD010000054.1 GCA_947175715.1 uncultured Porphyromonadaceae bacterium | reverse complement strand
AATTTGTGATTAGAATTTTTTTATAAGGGTTATTTAGTGTTGAAATTAGATAATGTTTCATGTTGGGTTAATTTACTAATGTATGTAAATCCTAAAGCAAAAGGGAGTCATCGGGAGATGACTCCCTTTTGGTTGTTGCTTTATCCGTTTTTTAGGATTTGCTTAACGCTGGTTTTGTACTGTCGTGCTAACCTATTATCTTTGCGTGAAATTTTGGATATAAGACAATAGGTAAATGAAGATATTTACAGCTGAGGAAATAAAAGAGATATTTCAATATACAGTCGATACCGACAATGTCACCACACTCGAGTTGATCGAAAGAGTTGCCGAAGGTGTGGCCTGTGAGGTTGCCGCTAAGTGGAATACGTCTAAGCCCTTGGCTGTTTTCGCTGGTCCTGATACCAACGGCGCTTATGCTCTCGCAACGTCGCGTCTTCTTGCCGAACAAGGATTTAGACCCGAAGTGTTCTTGTTTAATATTGGTGGTGATAAGTTGAATGATGAATGCGCCGCAGAGAAGTCACTCCTTGTTGAGGCGCCAGGTGTAGAGTTGACCGAAGTGGATAAGCGCTTCTCACTGCCGTTTCTTGATGAGTCGTATCTCGTAATTGACGGCCTATTCGGAATCGACTTGGCGCAACCACTACGTGGTGGATTCACAACACTTGTGCAGTATATTAATGAGTCAAACGCAACTGTTGTTTCAATCGATATACCCAGTGGGCTTTCGAGTGAGTGGAATCCGGGCATTGTAAGTCGAAATGTGATACGTGCCCACCTCACCCTCGCTATCCAATTTCCTCATCTTTCGTTCTTTATCAGTGATTACAGTGACATGGTGGGGGAATGGAAGGTGCTCGATATAGGATTAAATTCGCACAAAATTCGCACAACTTCGGCGTGCTATCATATCGTAGAACGTGCCGACATCAAGCGTATGCTTACACCGCGTAAGCCCGATTGCTCTAAAGCTGACTTCGGATCTGCGGTGATTTATGCCGGTAGTTATGGCATGATGGGAGCTGCTGTACTTGCCGGTAAGGGCGCTCTACGGTCAGGGGCTGGTAAGGTGACTATGTACGCACCCCGATGTGGTTTCAATATATTGCAGACTGCGATTCCCGAGGCAATGTTTCGCTCCGACACCAATGACTTGGTGATAAGTGAAATAGCCCCAGGCGGGAAATATACATCAGTGGCAATTGGCCCCGGTATCGGCACCAACGACCGAACTATCAGGGCTCTTGATGGATTTCTTGCCGCTGCCAACAAGCCTGTGATTCTTGATGCTGATGCGCTCAATTGTATAGCTGCGAGTCCATCAATGCTCAATTCGATACCTGTTCTCTCGATTATAACCCCACACGCAGGGGAGTTCGACAGGCTTTTCGGTGCTCAATCGTGCATGGACGCGCGTCTGCGCAAAGCGATAGAGGTGGCCATGCACTATAAGTTCTTCATAATACTCAAAGGAAGATATACAGCGGTAGTGCGTCCCGACGGTAAGATATATTTCAACTCATCAGGCACTCCGGCCATGGCGACTCCAGGTGCGGGAGATGTGCTGACTGGTGTGCTGAGCGGCTTTATGGCTCAACCATTTTCTCCCGAATACAGCTCGATTCTGGCAGTATACGTACACGGTGTAGCAGGCGAGCTTGCAGCCGAGGAGCATGGCACTTACGGTGTCACAGCTGGAGACATCGCCGACAAGATTGGTTGCGCTATCCAACAAATTATGACTAAACCTTCACGTTGATGAAAACTAAATTCACCATCACTGCAGTGGCGTTTCTGACAGCTATGGTTGCTGTCAATGCGCAGAATACACAGAAACTTTCGGCTACTAAGGCTAATGACTATGCATTGGTGTATACGCTGCCCAATACTGTGCTTGATATTACATTTGAGACCGAGTACACCGAAAAGCAGCCCGGCGAGCTCGCTCTCTATGCTCGCAAGTATCTGAACATTGACGATGTGATATTGCAACCATCGTCTTCGGTGGTGATAAAATCGGTGACTGTGGTGCCACGTGGTGTTGCAAATACCGATAAGCGCTACGCTGTGAAGTTTGGTGCTGGAAATCTCCCTTATATGATTATCGGGGAGCAGAATCAACCCATCTCAGTCAACACGCAGAAGGGAGCCGCAGTGCAACAGCCTACTTTGCCAAAGCCTCGGGCTGCACAGCCCACACCATTGGAGGTGCCCGCGGCCCAGCAGGCTATATCACCCGACATGGCACGAAGCACTTCTACGGCCAAACGCGCCGAACTTGCAGCCGAGTCGATCTTCTCCATACGTGAATCGCGCAATGATATTCTTACTGGCAACTCCGACCAGAAAATTACCGATGGGAAGGCTTTGAGCCTAATACTCGACAACCTCTCGGCTCAGGAAGCCGCATTGACCGCTATGTTTGTCGGCACGACCAAGACTTTCACTCGGGTCAATACCGTGACATTCGTCCCAACCGAGCCTGAGGAGGAGGTGGTCTTGGCACGACTGTCGCCTATTGAAGGATTGTTGGATGCCGACGACCTGTCGGGAGCTCCGATCTATCTTAAGATTAATGTAACTGATCCTGGTAAAATGCCCGTTGACGATAAGGGGAAAGAATTGCCATTCCCCAAAAATGGATTTGCCTATGCGATACCTTCAACAGCCAATGTGTCAATAGAGTATGATGGGCGTACAATATGGAACGGAGAGGAAGAGATAGCCCAGTTCGGTATTGTTTACGGTCTCAATCCTGGCTCTTTCTCCGATAAGAAGGCGCCTGTCTATGTCGTGCTCGACCCTGCCACCGGAGGTATAAAAGAAATGGGTGCAGTTGAGCAGTAAGGTACTAAGCAGCAATTGTGAAAGTTAAGCACGCTGTAGACGTAGGCTTGAGCTTGTCGACCATCCTTGCGATCCATTGCGCAGGTTAAGGGTGAACATACCCATTATTGTACCCATATTGCTACTTATTATCTTTACAATTTCCGACATTGATGTTACTCCGCAGATGCGTGCGGTGTAGATGGTGCGTCCATGTTGCATGATGGTTGCAAACAGTACATCGGTGATATGAATTTTGCGCATTGTAAATAGTTTTATTCGTTTTACAATGCAAATGTATCCCTCGGTGTGTGCAATGAGATTGCTCAGCTATCTAAAAATAATAGAAAATCATACCCTCGCTACGCTATTATTCAGGTAGCGATGAGCGCTTGAAGGCATCGATAAAAGATTCGGGGGTGGAGTTATATATGGTAACTCCTTCCCGTGTGGCAAAATCAGCGATCTGATGATAGGCGTTAAATGCTATATAAAAGCTCTCAATAATTTGAGGCAACGTGATATTGGCGTAAACCGAAGTGACACGTTTATGCTCGCTTTCGTTGTCTTTATAGAAGTGTGGTTGTACGGTCACTACGCGGTTGTCGTCATCGACCGACAGTGTGCGCATCCATGAATGGTCGGCACCAGTGAGGTATATCTCCTTATATCCAATCAGCATGCCTATCATTATGGCTGGAATCAGCACATTGCGAGGGCGTGGCATCGCTCGGCCGCTACGGTATAGTGCTGTAGTGAGCCACCGGGCTCCCTCGGCGCCTACCATATTGAAATATTCCACCTTCACCCGTGGATTTGCTATCTCGAGCTTTTGTCCGAACGGTATGAATATCGTCATCTCATGGTCAACGCCGTTAAGGTTGCCGATGAGCCGATGTACATTGTTATCCCCTTGTGGGTTGAAGAAGTGAGGATCGGCAAGAACATAGTAACGGGGTCGTAGTTGCTTAAATTCGGTTGCGTTCGCAGCGAAATTCACTGCCATTGTGGGGTGTGACTCGAGTGTTGGTCCGTACTGAGCTATGGTTTGCGCAAGCGACGGTCCGTTGGCCATGATTATAAGCGGTTGCTCACGGTGTGCTGATGCAATGCGTGATCGGTGCGACTGCAACAGGACTTTGGCAACCGATTTTGCTGAGGAGAGAATATTCAATGATTTCATGTGTATTAGAGTGAATGCTCGTCGTATATGTGAGTACGAAGGTATTCCACGGTCGATTGTGGTTGCCAATCTTTTCCGGCCAATTCGGCCCAATCAGTGGCATTGACAATGGCATCGGTGGTAAGTAGCAGCAACTGCTTGGTGTTGTACGCCGATAGACCCAATCGGTCGGCCCAACGTGCTAATTTGGCAAATTTCTTGGCCGACAATGAGTATATCCTTTTTTGCCCCAATCTCCAGGCCAGCGCTTCGGCCAGGTCGTGACGAGTAGGGTCTACACCGTCGCTTATTGTGTACACACCTTTTATTGATTCATTGGTAAGGGCTATGCGTACAGCTGCGGCTACATCGGTTGCGTGGATGACGCTTACACGGGCTTCACTATCCTTTACGTGGAGGTAGGTGCCACGGTATATCATCCTGGCCGTCCTTGCCGCCTCACCTGTCATGCCGGTCCCTATTACCATAGGGTATCTTAGAGTCACGGAGTCGCCTTCTGAGCGCAATATCTCGGCGTGGTCGTCGTGAATATCAATGGTGTAGTCAATGTCGGCGGCTTCATCATCTTCTATGATGCGCTGCTTTGGGTCGATGGGATTGGTCTGCAGCTTGTGAAGGATGTATTTTCGGATGAACGAGTTGCCAGGCTTTAGCAATATCCTCGGAGTGCGGTTCATCGTTTTGGTCGATTGAATAGGTAGATGTAACGTTTGAAAAGGGAGAAGGTGGGTGTGGGCAGGTTGTTGTCGCGGAATGCGCGTCGCTTCTCCTTGATGTTGGTCCACAGTCGGTGACGCCATTTTGTTGATAGGCCGCCGTTGGCCATCTCCACCATCTCCATCGGTATGTATTCACCTTCGATATTATTGACGAGCATCATTCTTACAAAATACTCGAAGTCGGCTCCCACCACGTAGTTTTCGCGATAAGGGCCCAGGCGACGGATGATATCGTGACTTACGTAGAGCGACGGGTGTGGTGGAGCAAATCCGTTGCGGAGCAATGCGGGGGAATAACCGCTGGCGTAATAATAGCGTGTGATGCGACCTTGAGAGTTGGCATAACGAACATCGCCGTAGATCATTTCAGCGCCGTTGGCGAATTTGTCGGCCACGCACTTCAGAACGTCGGGCGAAGTGAAGTGGTCGCCAGCGTTCAAGAAGCCTATTATGTCGCCAGTCGACATCTCTATGCCCCGGTTGATGGCGTCATACACTCCGGTGTCGGGCTTAGCGACCCACTTCAGCCTCGGCTCCTTGGTCGACAATGATTTTAGCATCTCCACGGTGCCATCGGTTGATGCTCCGTCGACTACGATCATCTCCAGATCGACGTCGCGTTGGGCTATGGCGCTAAGCAGCGATTCCATCAACACGTTACAGCGATTGAGCGAAGCTGTTATTAGACTTATTTTCATGTGGTTAAATACGATTGCGTAAATTTGGCTACCCCGAGAGCTACTACCAGTAAACTGGCATACGCTATGCCGTAGGCACGTATATGCCGTAGGTGGCGCCACTCTGACGCAGTCCACACTGCGGAGGGTATGACCAACGGAAGCAACGGCACCCCATATCGGGCCACCGAGCCTCCTGAAATGAAGACTGTGACCATCCAGCATGCTGCTCCCCATATTAATAATCTGTTGGCACAGGTGCCTCCGTTGACTGTAAGTGAGCGGCTGAGCCATGACTGATGGATGGTGGTACAAATATAGTATATCACAAGTCCGCCCACTATGTACCATGGGTAGGTGAACTTTAGCAACACCTCGGTAGGAAGTGTGGCGGTGACGCCAAAATTCCATGGAAAAGGTGTGAGGTATTGTATTACGGATGCAAGTGGTAGTATTAGTATTTTCCCTATTAAAGACGCGGAAAAATACTTCGTGCCGAGTACATGATTAAAGGCCTCCCTGCCTGGAGAGTCGTGCAGAAAGTTCTCAGCCGGAAATGCGTCGGGGGCGGTATAAAATTCTACGTTGCCAAGCTCGCGGAAGTAATAATCTACGGCTGTCCACTGCGCTACAACGAAAGCAAGCACCAGTAACGCAACACATCTGCCTGAGCGTCCGCGGGCAATCATCACAGCACCGATGCATGGTAGAAATGCCCACGACGGTCGTATGGCTGCAATGATGCTGGCGCCGATGATAAATGTTATCACTCCTTTACTCCAAGTACGCTTCAGGCATTGGACGACACCCAGGGCCATTAAGGTTACAGCCAATGATGTAGGCGCTTCGCGCAGCAATAACGTGCCGCTGAATAGGAAATAAGCCACTGCGGCTGTAAAAATCATTCCGGCGACCTGTAACTTCTCGTCGCTCCATCCGCATCGCCCTGCCAATGACTCCCGAGTGATAACTCCCGAGATTATGATGGCTATGAGCGTGCATAAAGCATTGAAAAGAAGTGGGTAAAATAAGGTGACACCGCCTGTTAAATTCCATATTATTGCTATCAGGGCGCCATAGCCCAGACGAAAGCGAAGCATGTAATATAATACGCCATTACCTTTCCATGCTTGCGCTTCATTCCAATACTGGTGCATGTCGAAGTTGTGTAGCGCTGGTGCGTCATCGGTCAACCCGCTGAGGGTTGTGGCCATATATGTGTTAATGATCACGCCTATTGATAGCAACATTGCGCAAGTAAGCAGCGTGAGCCATCCTGCGGTAGTTTGCGACCTTGTGAGGCTGTAAAGGCCCGATGCCACTATCCATGTCGCAGCGCAAGCCAATGCGCATACCCCTCCATCGTCGATGGGGAATAACGCCAAAGCAAGCAGCACCAGGG
>CAMWOD010000053.1 GCA_947175715.1 uncultured Porphyromonadaceae bacterium | reverse complement strand
GGAGAGGTTATGCGTCTTAGCCGCTCTTTTGTCGCACTTCGGTTTTTAATTTACCCTTTGGCGAGGAGGCGGTGGCCGAAACGGCAATAGATGCACTTGCGGCGCTCGCAATATTCGCGGCGGAGCTGTATCAGGGCTTGCGATGAGAGTGCGTCGGGGCATTCTATACCTGCGGCGGTGAACGCAGTGACTATCGAGTTGCGCTCTGGCGGAAGTGATTGCAGCACCTCCACAACCTCAGCAGCAGTGCGCTCCTCGCCGCTGAAGGTGGCCCATGCATGTATCAGCGGCACTATCACATTGATAATCAACAGGCGGCATGAATCGGCGCTGATGGCTCGCGACATTGGTGACTCGTCGGAACCAAATCGATGGTGATGTGACCAGTACCCCTCAAGGTTGAGGTCGAATAGGCACCGGGCATCTTTCTCGCTCCTCACACCCTTGAGTGCCGAAAGCAGCCTGGGGGTGTAGAGCAGCAGGTGTGCCAGGGTGGCGATGCGGCGATGTGGAAAGTTGTAGGGACGCATCCTGCCAAGCTTCCAGCAGCGCTCGTCGATGGGAGTGAGCGAGTACTTATGCGCCAAAAAACGATACTCCGTCGCCAAAGCATCCATATAAGCATCGGGGGTGCCGTCGACCGACCTCAATAGCGATGCCTGTCCGAACAGCAGCGCCTCGACACCCTGCTGACTGTTGGCATGCTTGCGCAGTATCTTCAGCGGCAGTGAGCGGGCCAAACGCTCGAAAGCATCGTTGTTAACGCCGAAACCCATGGCGCGGGCCAGAGTGATATAAGCCACCTCCTCCCAGTCGTTGTCGAGCTGCCGAGCCATCTCGAGCACACGGTCGCTCTTGGCGTATACACGTTCAAATCCGAGCGTGGCGAGCCAGTCGGCAGCATATAGCGACGAAATGTCGGCCAGTATGTCGCGGCAAGTGATGTCGGTGGGAGGAGCGCCCACCATAGCGAGATAGCGCCGGTAGATATCCTCGGCATGAGGCATCGTCACCTGCGGAATATGACTCTCGGTGCCCGGCCGAGGTATATTCATATCATCCTTTTCCACCACATGGAGTATCACCGAGTCGTAGGCGCGGTCGTGGTGATGGCCATGGCGCATCCAGTCGGATGCACGGTAATGAATCTCGATGTTGCCCACCCAGTGCTCGGAGTCGAGCTCTATCTCGGCGTTGAAGAAGTCGGGGCCAGCCCCTGTGTTGAGCTGCCCGGGGTCGATGATGCGCAAGCTACGGCCATCGGTTGTTGACAGCCCGCGTGTGGGCCACAACCGATGCTGCCATACGTATTGCATCATCTTCTCCATGACTTATGTAGCAAGTGTTATTGAATATTTCTACCCTGTTTTTCGCAACAAATCTACTGAAATCTGCACATAATGCAGTATCACACCTCGATTTTCACTATCATTAATATTTATACAGTAATTTTTGCAATTCAGTACCGTCTTTTTGCAGTAATTTTACACCCATGAACCGACTATTATCACTCTTACTGCTCATCGCGGCGTCAATAGGCGCTGCAAGCGCAGCTGTCACTGTTGGCGCAGCCCGCACAGGTGAGTACGTACCCCAACTCAAGGGTAAGCGTATCGCATTGTATTCCAACCACACAGGCATGGTCGACTCCACAACCCACACCCTCGACGTGATGCTGCGCGAGGGGCTAAACGTGGTAACCCTGTTCTCACCCGAGCATGGTTTTCGCGGCGATGCTGATGCCGGTGAGCACGTGAGCGGAGGTGTTGACCCCCTTACCGGTGTACCTATCGTATCGCTTTACGGCTCCGGGCACAAAGCGGCGATGGACGAGGCCATGGGCAATGTCGATGTGGTAGTGGTCGACATCCAGGATGTGGGCCTGCGCTACTACACCTACTATTGCACCATGCTTGAGCTGATGAACTCGGCAGCACGTCATGGCAAGTCGGTGATGGTGCTCGATCGCCCCAACCCCAACGGCATGACAGTCGACGGCCCGATACTCGACATGAAATATCAGTCGGGCGTAGGTCGTCTCCCCATCCCTGTGGTACACGGCATGACCCTCGGCGAGCTCGCCCAAATGATCAACGGCGAGGGGTGGCTTGACGACAAGGCAACTGTGCCCCTCACCGTGGTGCCATGCGAAGGGTACACACACTCCACACGCTACCGCCTACCCATAGCTCCATCACCCAACCTACGCACCATGCGCGCCGTCTACCTTTACCCATCGACCTGCTACTTCGAGGCCACACCGGTGAGCCTGGGACGCGGCACCGACACCCCCTTTGAGGTGTACGGCCACCCCGACATGAAAGGCTACCCCTACACATTCACCCCCCGCAGCGTAGCCGGAGCGAAGAAGCCACCGCTACTCGACCAGGAGTGCCACGGCAAGCTGCTGACCGACATCACCGACGACCAGGCTATAGCAATGGGTGTCAACCTCGAATACCTCATCGACGCCTACAACGCCTTGGGTATTGGCGACAAATTCTTCACCCAATTCTTCGAAAAACTCATAGGCGACCCCACAATACGCAAAAAAATCGAGCAAGGAATGAGTGCCGACGAAATCAAGCAAGGTTGGGCCGACGATGTGGCTCGATTCAAGGCGCAACGCACCCCCTACCTGCTCTATCCTCTGTAATTAATCATCACTCCTACTAACACATCCATCGTGGATCACGCTCTTACTGTAATTCTCACCATCGCAGCCTACTTCGCACTGCTGCTGATCATCAGCTACTTCGCATCGCGCCGTAGCAACAACTCTACATTCTTCACCGGCGACCGCCGCGCCCCGTGGGCACTTGTGGCCTTCGCCATGGTAGGCGCCGCCATATCGGGCGTCACATTCATCTCCGTGCCGGGTATGGTAGCCGCCAAGGGGTACTCCTACCTGCAGATGGTGCTGGGATTTATCGTAGGCTACTTCGTGATAGCCTTCGTGCTTGTACCGCTATTCTACAAACGCAACCTTGTGTCGATCTACGGATACCTCGACGAGCGATTTGGCAACAACACCTACAAGACCTCGGCTTGGTACTTTTTCGTATCGAAGATGCTTGGGGCGTCGGTACGCTTCCTGGTGGTGTGCGTGGTGCTACAGGCATTGGTCTTCGAGCCGCTGCATATACCGTTTATTTTCAATGTTATAGTCACCATAGGCCTGATATGGCTCTACACCGTGCAGGGGGGTGTGAAAACCCTGATATGGACCGACACCCTCAAGAGCTTCTGCCTCATCATGTCGGTGGTGCTGTGCATATATTTCGTGGCCACCAACCTGGGTATGAGCTTCGGCGAGATGACCTCGGCCATCGGCTCGCACTCATCATCGAGGATGTTCTTCCTCGACAACCCCATGGAGGGCACCTACTTCTGGAAGCAATTCCTCGCTGGCGTGTTTATGGCGATCGCCACCAACGGCCTCGACCAGGACATGATGCAGCGCAACCTTGCCTGCAAAGACACCCGCCAGTCGCAGAAAAACATGATAGTGAGCGGCATAATGCAATTTTTCGTAGTGGCACTGTTCCTGCTGCTGGGCACAATGCTCATGATATACATGGATAGCAAGGGTATCACAGCCCCCGAGAAGTCCGACGAGATATTCTCGCTGGTAGCGCATCACGCCGACATGCCGGTGATCGTGGGCATACTATTCGTGCTCGGACTGATTTCGGCAGCCTACTCGGCTGCGGGATCGGCACTGACATCGCTCACCACCTCATTTACCGTCGACATCATCGAGGCACCTAAACGTCAAGACGACACCCGCCTGGCCAAGACCCGCAAACGCGTGCACATAGCCATGTCGGCCGTAATGGGCCTGGTGATCATCGCATTCTACTACCTGAGCGACCAGGATGCCATAAGCGCCGTTTACACCCTGGCTTCCT
This sequence comes from uncultured Porphyromonadaceae bacterium, assembly GCA_947175715.1. GTDB lineage: Bacteria > Bacteroidota > Bacteroidia > Bacteroidales > Muribaculaceae > JAJPXC01. The sequence goes on along the minus strand of CAMWOD010000053.1, from coordinate 2,927 downwards.
ACACCTACGGCCCGATACTCGGACTCTTCGTGTACGGACTCTTCTGGAGCAAACCCGTGCACGACCGCTGGGTGCCCGCCGTTTGCATCGCCGCCCCGATACTCTCATGGGTGATACAGTGGGCGCTGAAAGAGTTTGGCGGATATGAGACATCGTTCGAGCTGCTTATCATCAACGCCGCACTCACCACAGGCGGTCTGCGCCTGCTATCGGTAGGAGCCCGCCGACCCGCCGCTGCCAAAGCCTGACACACATATAAATACTTAACCCATAAAGACCACACACATTGTCTAAAGACCTTTTTTCAAGATATATCTGGATCGTTGACACCATCAAGCGCTATGGGCGCATCACCCGCGAGGAGCTCAACGACCGCTGGAAGCGATCACCATTCTCCAACGGCGAAGGGCTGCCCCGACGCACATTCTACAACTATCGCCAAGCCATCGAGGAGCTGTTTAAAATCAATATCGAGTGCGACCCCGCCACCTTCGAGTACTACATCGACGATGGCGATGTGCACAACGAGAGCGTGACCGACTGGCTGCTCAACTCGGTGGCGATGAACAACGTGCTCTCCGACTCGCGCGACATCTCAGGCAAGATATTCCTCGAGGATGTACCCTCGGCACGCCGCTGCCTGTCGGTGGTGATCGATGCCCTCAAGGAGCAACGCCAACTCGACTTCAACTACTCACCCTACACACGCTCGTCGTCGCAGCCGGTGGTGCTTGAGCCTTACTTCCTCAAGATTTTCCGCCAGCGATGGTACATTACCGGGCGCAACGTGGCCGATGGCCGACTCAAAACCTACGCCCTCGACCGCATGGACCAGGTGACCATGACATCCAACTCGTTCAACATACCCGACGACTTCTGCGCCGAGGACTTCTGCGCCGACACATTCGGCATCATCTTCACCCAGGGTGAAACCAAGCGCGTGGTGCTTCGCACCGATCCCCGGCAAGCCAAGTATTTCCGCACACTGCCACTCCACCACTCGCAGCAAGAGATGGTGCACGACCAGTTCTCGATATTCCACTATCGTGTCAAACTCACCCCCGACTTCGTGCAGGAGCTGCTGGGCTACGGTTCACGCGTGGTAGTGCTTGAGCCAGCCGAACTGCGCGCCATGATGGTCACATCGCTCCAAGACACCCTACAGGCCTACAACGACCATCAATAACCACTCCGTTTTTTGCTCCACTTACACAAATTTTCAGTACCTTTGCGGCAATAAATCATATAAAAAGTCATTATACCCTATGAATCTTTTTGACCAAGTAAGCGAAGATATCAAGGCTGCAATGCGCGCCAAGGACAAGGTGCGCCTTGAAGCCCTGCGCGGCATAAAGAAAGAATTTCTCGAAGCCAAAACCGCCCCCGGCTCCAATGGCGACCTCACCGACGAGGCCGCTATGAAAGTGCTGGTGCGCATGGCCAAGCAACGCCGCGAGTCGGCCAAGATATACACCGAGCAGTCGCGTCCGGAGCTCGCCGACACCGAGCTCGCCGAAGCAGCCGTAATCGAAGAATACCTCCCCCAGCCACTCACCGATGAGCAGCTCACCGCCGAGCTCAAAAAAATCATCGCCGAGGTAGGAGCCACATCACCCGCCCAGATGGGTATGGTGATGGGTCGGGCCACCAAAGCCCTGGCCGGACGCGCCGATGGCCGCGCAATCTCAGCACGCGTAAAAGAACTCTTAGCACAATAACCCCCATATATGCTTACTTTAGCCCAAATCAAAGAAAACCCACAGGAAGTGGTAAAACGCCTTGCCATCAAAGGCTTTGATGGCCAAGAGGCAATCGACAGCATACTCGCCCTCGACGAACGCCGCCGCACACTGCAGCTCGACAACGACAACCGCGCCGCCGAGCTCAACCGTCTCGCTGCCTCAATAGGGCAGCTCATGAAAGCCGGACAGCGTGAAGAAGCCGACAAAGTGAAAGAGCAGGTAGCCGCCCTCAAGGAAACACAGAAGACCGTAGCGGCCGAGCTCGCCGATACCGAAGCAAAGTCACGCGAAATACTCCTCACCATCCCCAACCTCCCCTGCGCCATGGTGCCCGAAGGACGCACCGCCGCCGACAATGTGGTGGAGAAAGAGGGTGGCCCGATGCCCAACCTCCCCGAGGACGCTCTGCCCCACTGGGACCTGGCAAAAAAATACAACATCATCGACTTCGACCTCGGTGTTAAAATCACCGGCGCTGGATTCCCCGTATACATCGGCAAGGGAGCACGCCTGCAGCGCGCCCTCATTCAATTCTTCCTCGACGCCGCCGGCGAGGCCGGTTACACCGAAATCCAGCCCCCCTACGTGGTCAACGAGGCATCGGGTTACGGCACAGGCCAGCTCCCCGACAAGGAAGGTCAGATGTACTACATCAACGAAGATCGACTCTACCTCATACCCACAGCCGAGGTGCCCGTGACCAACATCTACCGCGACGTCATCATCCCCGAAGACCGCCTGCCCATACTCAACTGCGCCTACTCAGCATGCTTCCGCCGCGAGGCCGGCAGCTACGGCAAGGACGTGCGCGGACTCAACCGCCTGCACCAGTTTGACAAGGTAGAGATAGTGCGCATCGAGCGCCCCGAAGACTCCTACGCAGCCCTCGAGAAGATGAAAGACCACGTGCAGAGCCTCCTCGACCGCCTCGGCCTACCCTGGCACATTCTGCGCCTGTGCGGCGGCGACATGAGCTTCACATCGGCCATCACATTCGACTTCGAGGTATTCTCTGCCGCACAGAAGCGCTGGCTCGAAGTATCGTCGGTATCCAACTTCGAGACCTATCAGGCCAACCGCCTGAAATGCCGCTACCGCGGAGCCGACAAGAAGACCCACCTGTGCCACACCCTCAACGGCTCAGCCCTCGCACTCCCCCGCATCATGGCCGCCATCCTCGAGAAC
>CAMWOD010000052.1 GCA_947175715.1 uncultured Porphyromonadaceae bacterium | reverse complement strand
ACTTCAGTTTAATCCCGACCTTCCTTCTTACTACTTCCTACAGCTTAATTCCGAAAAGAAGTCATTGCCACTCGACGCCAAGACTCCCGACGGTAAGGCTATCCTTACCAAACTACTTCAGGAAGCTGATATTTTCGTCGAAAACCTTCACCCCGGGGCCATGGACGACCTGGGCTTCTCATGGGAGGTAGTTCACAAACTGAATCCTAAGTGTATTTACGGTACCATCAAGGGATTCCCTGTTTCATCGCAGTATAAAGACCTTAAGGCCTACGAGCCTATAGCTCAGGTCACCGCTGGTGCAGCCACAACTACCGGCTGGTACGAGGGCGAATACAATATTCCTACTCAATCGGGTGCGGCTCTTGGCGACTCCAACACCGGTATGCACCTGTTGATCGGACTGCTGGCAGCATTGGTTCAGCGCGAGCACACCGGCGAAGGTTGCTACGTATATCAGTCGATGCACAATGCATGTCTTAACCTATGCCGTATCAAGACCCGTGACCAGCTCACCCTCGACAAGATCGGCTACCTCACCCAGTTCCCGCAGTATCCTAATGGCAAGTTTGGCGACTGCGTGCCTCGTGCCGGTAACATCGAAGGTGGTGGCGTACTCGGCTGGACCTACAAGTGCAAACCTGCCGGTGGCTATGACTCTGAGCTCGATGCCAACAACTATGTATATATCGTGCTGCAGCGCGGCGAGAAAGATTTCGAGAAATTCTGCAACGCAGTTGGTTTCCAGGATTGGCTTACTAACCCCGACTTCGCTACCGCCGACGCCCGCGACCGTCACAAACAAGAGATTTATCAGCGCATAGGCCAGTGGACCGCCGACAAGACCAAATTTGAGGTCACCCAGATCCTCGGTGCTGCAGGCGTTCCTGTAGGCCCCGTACTTTCTACCAAGGAGATCCTTACCGACGAGAGCCTTTACGATGGCAACACCCTCGTTAAGATCAATCAGGGTGGCGAAATCGGCGAGTTCGTAACCGTAGGTTGTCCTTTCACAATGTCTAACTATCAGCCTGAATACGGTCCTGCTCCTACACTGGGTGGCAACACCGACGAAGTGCTCAAATCGCTCGGATATACCGACGAGCAGATCGCATCGTTCGCTGCCAACGGCACCACCGCTCCAGTAGCCAAAACTACGACTACACCTTCGAAATAAAACAAAGGCAACGGAATGATTCCGTATAAGCAAAGTGGCGGCGAGTTTCAACCGCCGTCCACTTTGCATTTTTTTATATCTTACCACACTCAAACTTCAACTTTCAACTAAATTTTCAAGTATATATGGCTACTACACAAGCAACCCCTGAAACTGCTACCGCCCCCAAATTTCCTGAGCAGGTAACAGGTATGTATATTCTCGCCGAATCACTCAAGCGCCTCGGCCTTATGGACGTATATGGCCTCGTCGGCATCCCTGTGACCGAGGCCGCCTATGCAATGCAGAAAATCGGCATCAATTATTACGGTTTCCGTCATGAACAGCAGGCCGGTATGGCCGCAGCAACCCACGGCTATCTCACCAAAAAGCCTGGTGTGCTCCTCACTGTATCGTCGCTGGGCATGATGAACGGCTTGACGGCAACAGCCAACGCTACCGTCAACTGCTATCCTATGATCCAGATCTCAGGAGCTACCGACCCGCAGATGGTAGATATGGATATGGGCACTTACGAACAGCTCGACCAGCTCAACACCGCCCGCCCACTCGTAAAATACGCACTGCGTTGCTCACACGCCAAAGATATTCCCGCAGCCGTGGCCCGCGCCTATCGTGCGGCCGTAAGCGGCCGTCCCGGTGGTGTATATATCGACATGTCAACCCCCGCTCTGGGCGAGGTGATGGATGCCGCCGAAGCCGAGAAACTCTTCTATGAGCCCGTTGACATTGACTCAACTGTGGCTCCTACTCAGGCAGCCGTCGACCGTGCCGTAGAGCTCCTTGCCTCGGCCAAGCGTCCGGCAATTCTGCTCGGCAAGGGTGCCGCTTACGCCCAGGTCGATGATAAAATCAAAGCCCTCGTCGAAACTTACAAGATACCTTACCTGGCAATGTCAATGGCCAAGGGTCTGATGCCCGATGCCGGCGAACTCAGCGCCCTGAGCTGCCGCTCTACCATCATGGAGAAGGCCGACGTGGTCGTTGTGATCGGCGCCCGCATCAACTGGATGCTGTCGTTCGGCCGCGGCAAGTGGAATCCCGGCATCAAGTTCATCCAACTCGATGTCGAGGCCAAGGAGATCGACCGCAACGTACCGATCGCCGCTCCCGTAGTGGGCGATATGGGTCAGTCGCTCGACATGATACTTGCCGGCCTTAAAGGGAAGACCATGAGCACCGATCCTACATGGGTTCCTTCGCTGCAAGCCGAATCGAAGGAGAAGAACGCCAAGTTTGCCCAGCGTCTCACCGACGCCGCCAATACGATGCCAATGACCCACTGGACAGCGCTTTCAGTAATCAAACCCATCTTGGCAGCTAATCCCGACGTGATACTTGTAAACGAAGGTGCCAACACACTCGATGATACACGCGACACTATCGACATGTCGCTCCCCCGTCACCGTGTTGACTGCGCATCGTGGTCGATCATGGGTATGGGTATGGGCTCGTGCGTAGGTGCAGCCGTGGCTACAGGCAAGAGCGTGGTAGCCGTCGAAGGCGACTCGGCATTCGGCTTCTCAGGCATGGATGTAGCCACCATATGCCGCTACAAGCTCCCTGTCACTGTAGTGATCTTCAACAACGGTGGTATTTACAACGGTGTAGGTGTCAACCCCTCAGGTGGTGATGCTCCCGCTCCTACCACTCTCGACATCAACGCTTCTTACGACCTTATCGGCAAGGCATTCGGCGCCGCCGCATATCGCGTCGACAACCCCGCCGACCTTAAGGCAGCTCTCGAGCAAGCCATAGCATCAAAGGCTCCCGCCGTGATCGATGTACAGCTTGCCGCTGATTCGGGCAAGGAATCGGGCCACATCGGCTACCTCAACCCCGCACCTCTTATCCAATACACCGTTTAATTCAATATTTATTTAGATTATGGGACTTTCTCACATCATATTGTATGCCATCGTCCCGATCATCGTAGTGATGCTTGCCGGATACATATCCGGTAAAAAAGGAGTCTTCTCAGGCGCCGATGCTAAAAAGTTCAACAAAGTCGTGCTCGACTACGCCTTACCGGCAGCACTTTTTGTATCGATCGTCCAGGCATCACGCGAAGACCTGGCCAAGGACTTGCGCTTGACGCTCGTTTCAATTGTTGGCATTATGGCCTGTTTCATGGCCGTGTACTTCATCTTCAAGTACTGTTTTAAGAAAAATACCGGAGCCGATGCCGCCATTATGGCCCTTATCAGCGGCTCACCTACAATCGGATTCCTCGGCTTCGCCGTGCTCGAGCCTATCTTCGGCACCAAGCCTTCGGTAGCCCTGGTAGTAGCAATTGTGGGTATCGTGGTCAACGCCATCGGCATCCCAGTGGGTCTATCGCTGATGAACGCTTCGCTCGCCAAGCAAAACCCCAACGCCAACACCAAGAAAGAGAGCGCATGGAAGCCCGTGCTCCACGCCTTGGCTCAGCCTGTAGCGTGGGCGCCTATCCTCGCCGTCGTGTGGGTGTTGGTGGGTATACCATGGCCTAAGGAGCTCAGCCCTTCGTTCGACCTTATCGCTAAGGCCAATGCCTCGATGGCTGTATTCTCAGCAGGTATCACCCTATCGGCAATTACGTTCACAATCAACTGGCAGGCCATACTTGGCTCTATAATGAAGATGATCGTAATGCCTGCAGTAGTGCTTATTCTTGGGCTGTTCTGCCACATGGATCCCTTCAACCTTAAGATGCTCGTAGTTTCGGCTGCTCTGCCACCGGCATTCTCAGGCATCATTATTGCCGACGAGTACGACACATATGTAGCCACAGGTACATCGTCACTGACATTATCAGTAATTCTCTTCATCGGATTCTGTCCGTTGTGGATATGGCTCACCAACCTGGCTATAGCAGCCTTCTGATAAACGCCAGTACTCACGTCCAATAAGCGTAAAAATATAAAGCACTCCAAAAGTTCTTTTCCCAACTTTTGGAGTGCTTTCGTTAGCATACTGGCTACATCTATGCTTGAAAATTTGTGCTATCTTTGCAGTCAGCACAACATATTTATGAGATAACCGGAATGGACTTCATTTATTCAATTGTCGACTGGTTCAGGGATTTGCTGCAGCAAAATCCCGTGATAGCAATATTTTTGACCCTCGGTATAGGTTTTTGGCTTGGAAATCTTAAGTACAAGTCGCTTACGCTTGGACCGGTCACTGCCACACTTATTGTTGGCGTATTGATCGGCCAGATGGATATCCCGATGTCTGAAACCCTGAAATCAGTGGCGTTCATGATGTTTCTGTTTGCCGTGGGTTATAGCGTCGGTCCACAATTCTTCCGGGCGCTCAAGGGTGATGGACTCAAGCAGATAGCATTTGCACTCGTCGAATTTTGTGTAATCGTGGCAGTTGTCGTAGGTCTGTCGTATGTCATGGGCTACGATATGGGTATGGCCGTTGGACTTTTTGCCGGGTCGCAGACTGTGTCGGCTGTCATTGGCGTTGGTGGCGATACCATAAGGGCTCTGGGACTCCCCGACGCTCAGACCAAGGCGATGCTCGACATCATCCCCTCGTGCTACGCTGTATGCTATATATTCGGCACTATCGGCTCGGCATGGGTTATTGCGAATTTCGGACCTATAATACTCGGTGGTCGCAAGAAAGCGCTGGAGGAAACAGCCCGCTTGGAGGCAGAACTCGACACCGGCGACTTTATTCCCGATCCTGGACAGATAGTGGCCAATCGCCCGGTATCATTCCGCGCATATCGTGCTGAGTCCGACTTTTTCAACAAGCCACGCACCGTCAAGGAAATTGAGTCGCGCCACAAGGAGATGAAACTACGCCACTTCGTGGAGCGTCTGAGAGTTAATGGCGAGATTACCGAAGTCGACCCCGACGTGCGAGTACACAAAGGTGACATCCTTGTAATAAGCGGTCGGCGCGAAAGCATCGTTAATGCCGCCGATTGGCTTGGCCCCGAGGTGACCGACAATGAGCTGCTTACATTCGGAACCGAAAATCTACCCGTTGTAGTGTCGAAATCGGGTGCTGACGGTAAAACCTTAGATGAGCTTCGACACGCCCCATATATGCACGGCGTAAGCATCCACAAGGTGGTGCGCAACGACATGAACATCCCCCTTAAGCGTTCACTCAGGCTGGAGCAGGGTGATATTGTCACATTGGTCGGCCTACCCGAGGATGTCGACAACGCCGTCGAGGAGATAGGCTACAGCGACCGCCCGAGCAATCAGAGCGATGTGGTTTTCATATCATTGGGTATAGCCATCGGCTGCATCATCGGGGCATTGACACTGGTGTGCAACGGCATTCCATTGTCGCTGAGCATGAGCGGAGGCACAATCCTTGCCGGCTTGATAATGGGCTGGCTCCGTTCGCGTCGCCCATCGGTGGGCTACATACCCCGCCCTGTGGTGTGGTTTATGGACAACGTCGGTCTCAACCTATTTATCGCCGTGATAGGTATTGCGGCGGGACCGTCGTTCATATCAGGATTGCAGAAAGTAGGTGTCGAATTCTTCCTGACAGGTATTGTCGCCACAACACTGCCGCTGATCATATGCCTGTTGATTGGCAATAAGCTTTTCCGTTTCCCGGTAGCCACTACATTGGGATGCGTGGCAGGTAGTCGTAACGCCGTCGCAGCCCTCGGAGCCATACAGGACAGCCTTGACAGCACCCTCCCCGTCATGAGTTACACCGTGTGCTATGCCGTCAACAGCATCCTCCTGATCTTCGCCGGCCTCCTCATCCCCCTGCTCATGTAGCCCAGACTACCGTACTGAGGCCTCAATCGAGGGTCTGTACGCCACCTCCATTGACCATCAGCGTTTGGCCCGAAATCCATGGCGACATCGGTGAGGCGAAAAACAATACAGCACGAGCTATATCCGACACTTCGCCAAGACGATGGATAGGGGTGTGGGAAAGCATGCGCGACTCGATTTCAGGAGTCAGCACTCCTGCCAGCGCGGCCGTGCGCGTGGCTCCCGGGCCTACACAGTTGATGCGGATTCCCATAGGGCCGAAATCGTGTGCTAAGTTGGCCGACATGTGGTTGAGTGCAGCCTTGGTCGAGGCATAGATGGCTATACCTGGACTGTGATTGATGCTGCTCATCGATGATATGTTGACGATGCTGCCGTAACCGGCTTTCTGCATGTGCGGCGTTACGAGCTGACATAGACGCCATGGAGCAAAGACATTCATTGAATATATCCGCTCTACGTATGCACGGTCGATATTGAACGGGCTCTCGGTGCCTCCACCCCCTCCACCAGCGTTATTAACAAGGATGTTGATCTTGCCATAGGTCTTCAGGGTAAAATCGACTACCCCAACGAGGTCCTCGTCAACGAGCACATTGCAGGGGAAGGCCTCGGCTTCACCCCCAGCCTCTTTAATGACCCTCACTATGTTTTCAGCCTTGGATAGCGTAAGGTTGCTCACTACTACCTTGGCCCCAGCCGCAGCAAGGATCTCGGCGCATCCTGCGCCAATTCCGTCACCGGCACCAGTGACTATCGCCACCATACCGGTCAAATCAAGTAACTCTTGTGGTTTCATACCAATTCAACGCTCCCAACGGCTGATGAGTTCAATACCATTATCGTATTCTCTTTCAGTGTTGAAGACATCACTAATAAACCGTGACGCAGTTCAAGCAGGCGCCGCCTCAGTGATTTACAAGAACATCGGCAATATCAACTCATCCCATATTTCAAGGAGGGTACATAACCCAAGGGACCATTTAATCAGTTTATACATCAGGGACTCTCCTTTAACTGAAGGGCTACTACTATTATTC
>CAMWOD010000051.1 GCA_947175715.1 uncultured Porphyromonadaceae bacterium | reverse complement strand
TTATAGGTTTAAGAAAGTTTTCACTACACTGTTAATTTCTTTTATATTCATTGTTTTCGCCTCATGTAGCGGTGGAGGAGATGAGAAGATCGACCAGATAGCACAACTTGAGGCCACCATCGACAGCTGCCGCTACGATGAGGCTGTAAAGATCATCGATGAGCAATTTGGCACGTCGGTGACCGACACGATGAGTGCCACACGCCTTGCGCGCCTGTCGATAGTGTACATGCGCCTTTGCGACGCCATCGACCGCTCCGACAGTCAGGCCTGGGCACAACGCGCCGCCCAGATTTATGGCCGTGCTATTGCCACTGATTCGGTAGCCGCCGTTGAGTACTATAATAATGTTCCCGCCGAGCGCTTGGAGAACGTGCAGGTGATGCGCCAACTCTACTACGCTCCCGAGCAGCACCGACAGTTCGAGATGTCGTCGGGGTGGGACGAGGATCAACATCAACATTGACACATATGGACTGGAAAGAGGCATTGCAAAATCTCAATCTCCCCGATGCTGAAGGTGACACACCGGCTGTGGAGCCGGCTCCTAAAGCCGAACCCGCCAATGAGGGGGCGTTGCTCGTGGAGCTCGACCGCAAGGGCCGACGCGGCAAGGAGGCTACGATAGTCAGCGGATTTACCATCGACGACGACCGCATAGCCGCTTTGGCATCGCAGTTGAAAACCAAACTTGGCACCGGCGGTTCGGCCCGCGGCGGTGAAATACTGATACAGGGCAACCGTATCGATGCTGTTGCCTCGTTGCTCACTTCCCAGGGATTTAAAGTCAAAGTGAAGAAATAACTCACCAAAACCACTTAGCGTTGCTCACTATCTACAAGGCCTCGGCCGGCTCAGGCAAGACATATACCCTGGCTAAGGAATACATACTCCAGCTCGTTGCTTATAAGGTAAAGACCGACGACGCCGATGCGCCGCGCCGCTACAACCTGCGGCAGCCCGGTGAGAGAGCGCATCGCACTATCCTGGCAATAACATTCTCCAATCAGGCCACCGACGAGATGAAAAGCCGTATTATCGAGGAGCTTGCCAAGCTCGCCGATATGAGTAAGGAGAGCAATTATCGCAAGGATTTTGTGAAGGAGTACGGATTTGATCCCCAGCGACTTGCCGAGGTGGCCCAGCAGGCGCTACAGGACTTGCTCTTTGATTTCCGATTTTTCAATGTATCGACCATCGACTCCTTCTTTCAGGGTGTGATTCGCTCATTTGCCCGCGAAATAGATTTGCCGGGCAATTACGAAGTGGAGATGAACGACAGCCAGGCCGTAGGTGTGGCTGTGGCCGAGATGTTTCAGTCGCTCAACGACCCCACAGCACAAGATAAGCAGCTGATGAGATGGATTATCAGCTACATGAACAGCAAAATCGAGGAGGGTGGAAAGTTCAACGTGCTCAATCGAGGCTCGGGTGTACACAGCACTGTGGTGATGGGGCTCACCAAGCTGATGAATGAAGATTACCACAGCAATGCGGAGAAAATCAACAAATATTTCAGCAGCGACCCCTCGCGCATAGTGCGCTTCGACCAGGCACTTGCCGAGCGTAAACGCACGTTGCGCAAGCGATTCACCGATAATGCCCAGAGGGCAGTACAAGCCGCTAACGACTACGGATTGGGCGAAAAAACCATCAACGGCACCATCCGCGACCGCATGAGCCGATGGGCTGCCGGAGAGAAATACGACCCTGCCGACGCCACCAGGGCTTCCCTCACAAATATTGGCCCCGATGTAAAGGGTAAAAGGTACTATGCAGCCTATTTCAAGGGTAACCAAGTGCCGCAGGCAGTCGATGATGCTATAGTGGCGATGCTCGCCGAGGCTCCCGACCTCGGCCGACAGATAGACAATGTGGATGTGATACGCCGCAGTCTGTTTTTATTCGGACTGTTGGGATATATCGGCGATTTTATATCCAACTATCGCCGTGACAACAACACCATACTGATCTCCGACACCAATGAGTTGCTTACCCGCATCATGCAGGATGAACTCACCCCGTTCATCTACGAGCGACTGGGTGTTTTTCTTGAGCATTTCCTTATCGATGAGTTTCAGGACACGTCAAAGATGCAGTGGCGCAACCTGCGCCCGCTACTGTTGGAGAGCCTGGGCAATGGCGACGACAATCTCATAATCGGCGATGAGAAGCAGTGTATATACCGCTTCCGCAACTCCGACCCCGAGCTGCTTGCCTCAATAGTCAAGAGCGATGTAGATGGAGGCCTGTCGCATAGTGTGACGGTAGAAAAGGGTAATTGTGTAGCTGAAAACACCAACTATCGCAGCACACCCAATGTGGTGAAATTCAACAACACACTGTTCCCAGTGCTCGCTCGCCAGCTCGATGCTCACACTACCTACGCCAACACCGTGCAGAGTGTGGGCAAGTCGAAGTCACCGGTACGAGGATATGTGAAGGTTGAGGTGATGGATTGCGCCAAAAAGGATGAGTTTACCGAAAAGACACTCAGCAGCCTTGCGCAGGAGGTGCGCCGACAGCTCCAGACCGGTTATCGCCCCAAGGATATCGCCGTGATAGTGCGCGAGCATAGCGAGGGGCAGCAGGTCATCGACCACTTGCTGCGGCTTATGGAGGGTGAGGAGCCATACTTTGCCAAGCGCTTTGACATCACATCGCGTGGAGCGTTGAAGATCTCTACCTCGCCGCTGGTCAAACTCATAATCAGTATATTGCGACTTATCGATACCCCCGAGGCTTCGACTTCCGACCGTACATCATCGGCTATGAAGCTGGCCCAGCTTACCACCCGATTTGAGTATTATTTCAACCGCGAAGGTCTTGATGCCACTGAGTCGTTACAGCGTGCGCTTGAGGATGAGTCGGGGCATATCGACCGTATCACACGCGGTGCGGTGACAATGCGGCTGGTCAATCTCCACTCGATAGTAGAGCATATTATCGGCACCTTCATCAGCTCCGAGCAGCGCGACGCCTACAGCATATTCCTTTCAGCGTTCCAAGACCTCGTGGTGGATTATTGCTCACGCGGACAAGCCGATGTTCACTCCTTCCTGCAGTGGTGGGACGCACGTGGACACAATGAACTCCTTGCCACCCCCGACGACCTCGATGCGCTCACCGTAATCACCGCTCATGCCAGCAAGGGGTTGCAGTATAAGTGTGTGCATATACCATTTGCTACGTGGCCTATGGTCAAGTTGTCGAGCGCATTCAGGGTTTCGTACGACTGGTATAGGATGGAGCCGATGCCGGGTATAGACCCGGAGTTGATGCCTCCGCTCATACCGTTGGAAAATATGGCGGCGCTCGAGCGTACATCGTTTGCCGAGCAGTTCCACAACCTGGTGCAGCAGCAGCGTGTCGACAATCTCAATGTATTTTATGTAGCCGCCACCCGTGCCATCGATGAGTTGATTATCACTACCTTCGCTCCCAGTAGGGGTGGAGCCACTATTGGCAAGTGTATGGTTGACGCACTGCAACAGTGTCAGGCCGATGACCCTGACCTGACAGTCGATGTAAATTTTGATGGCACCATAGCCACCGTAGGTGAGCCGCTGAGTCGTGAGGAGAAGGAAGTAATAGATAGGGAGCGTAGGGAGGAAGATGTCAATGATACATTGCCGATGCCCCCTTACGATACCACAATACGCCACAATGTGTGGAGTCTGACACGTGTTGACGACCTGGTGGAGGTGGATCGCGCACGCGAGCGGGGTACATTCCTGCACGATGTTCTCAGTCAGGTGCGCCGTCGCAGCGACCTGCCGGTGGCTTTGCGCCGCCGTGCTCACCGTGTGGGTCTATCAGCTCAGCAAGAGAGTGAGTTTCTTGAACTGCTCACCCGGGCGCTTGACGACAGCAGGGTGGAGCGATGGTTTGACGGCTGGCACCGCGTGCTCAATGAGCGTACTATCGACCTCGACGACGACGAGCGCGAACGTCCCGACCGCATCGTGTGGATCGACGACACCCATATCGAGGTGGTTGACTACAAGTTTGGCGAGCATCACAACCGCTACTTCAAGCAGGTGCGCCGGTATGTTGACCACTTAGCTTCGATCTTCCCCGAAGCAAAAGTAAGTGGATACCTGTGGTATCCACTTACCTCTGAGATAGTGCCGGTGCCTCTATCGTAAGGCTCAACGCTTCATCGTGTTGAGTGGGGATGTGAGTTGGAATAGCGGATTGACAGGGATAGTCATCGGGGCAACCTCGATGGGAAGGGTATGGCGTATATCGCGGCTTGATGCGGCAATGAGGAGCTTGTAGGTTCCGGGCGCCACCACCCATGCTGAGGTTGGCTCATCGAGTGATGCAAGGTCGGAGGTGGCGAATTTCATGGTCACGCGGGTAGTTTCGCCGGGTTGGAGTTCATTGGTTTTTGCAAAGGCCTTAAGCTCTTTCGCCGGCTTGTTGTCGGCTTTGGTACGGGGTGCTATGGCATATAGCTGCACCACTTCGCGTCCAGCTTTGTCACATGTATTTCTGACATCGACACTTACGCTGTATTGGCCGTCATCTTCGAGCGTAACCTGAGGATCGGCATACTCGAAGGTGGTATATCCCAGCCCGTAACCGAATGGGTAGTTGACATCACGGTTAAATGAGTCGAAGTATCTGTAGCCTACATACACATCCTCCTCATAGGGGGTGTAGTCGAAGTTGCGGAGGCTCTCATCGCGTGTTTCCTCCCTGTCGATTTTAAACTCAGATGTGAGGTTGAGGGGGAAGTTGGCAGTTGAGGCGTGGTCGGTGAATGTCAGGGGGAACGTCATTGTGAGCTTGCCTGAGGGGTAAGCTTTGCCACTGATCACGTCAACGACGCTGTTGCCACCCTCCTGTCCCCCTTGCCAGGCGCAGAGGATTGCATCGACATCATCTTGCCATGAGGCGGTTTCGATTACGCCGCCGATGTTGAGTATCACCACTACTTTTTTACCCTTGGCGTGAAATACGCGGCTCACGTCGGCCAGTAGCTTGCGATTGGCGTCGGAGAGGAAGAAGTCGGCTGTGTTGCGGTCGAAAAATTCGCCAGAATTGCGGCCTATGGTCACTATCGCCACATCGGCCTGCTCGGCGTGACGCTCAAGCTCGTCCATGCCGATGTTCATTTCCTCGGGGCGCGGCGTGGGGTAGAAAGCGGCAAACTCCCCTTCGGGTTTATGACGCTTATTTTCAGCGGCTATGTGCTCCTGGTAGCGTTGAGCAAGCCCAGGGTCGGCGAGTGTGTAGCCTGCGTTTTCAAGGCCTTCGAGCAGCGACACAGTGTAGGCGCGGTTTACATTTCCCGAGCCGGTGCCACCGGGTATCCAGTCATAGGATGTGCATCCGTAAAGAGCTATAGTTTGCGCATCGGGACTAAGAGGGAGTGTAGAGTCATCGTTTTTTAAAAGCACCATGCCGTCGGTGGCACTCTGGCGGGTGATTGCGGCGTGGGCTTTAAGGTCGGGATCGTTGGTGGCTGCGTAACCGCTGAAGCGTGGCGACCGCACAATGAGCTGTAGGATGCGGCGCACGTTTCGGTCAAGGACGCTTTCGTCGAGTTTGCCGGCTTTAACGGCAGCGATTATGGCGTCGTACTGCTGTTGCTTGCCGGGCATCATCAGGTCGTTGCCGGCATATACTTGCTTTGCGCAGTCTTTACCTCCATACCAGTCGGTCATCACCAATCCATCGTAACCCCACTCGTCGCGAAGGAGAGTCTCGAGCAGTTCGTGACTTTCGGATGCGTATGTGCCGTTGATGTAGTTGTACGATGACATGACGGTCCATGGGTTGGATTCGCGCAGGGCGATTTCAAACCCCTTGAGGTATATCTCGCGCAATACCCGTGGTGTAAGACGTGAATCATTGCCGGTGCGATTGGTTTCCTGATTGTTGGCTGCGAAATGCTTTATAGATGTTCCCACACCGTTGCTTTGCACACCGCGCACATAGGCAGCGGCAATGTGACCGGCTACGATGGGGTCTTCGGAGTAATACTCGAAATTGCGGCCACACAGGGGATTGCGATGAATGTTGAGCGCTGGTGCGAGCAGCACATCTACGCCATATCGCAGGGTTTCATCGCCGATGGCGCGACCCACGTTTTCGACGAGCACGGTGTCCCATGTGCACGCCAGTAAGGTGCCGATGGGGAAGTGGGTGCAATAGTAGGTGGCGGTGTCCCCCTCGCGTGTGGGATTAATGCGTAAACCGGCAGGTCCGTCGGCGAGCACGATTGCCGGTATGCCCAGACGCTCAATGGGATGGGTGGTGCCAGCGGCTCCCGGCACCAGCAGTTGGGTTGCGCCAACAACAGCGCTTTCGCCGTCGGCTCCCGACATGCCTGTGCCTACCGAGAGGAGGGCTTTCTCCTCAAGAGTCATGGCGGCAATTACCTTGTCGATAGGGTCATGGCCCAATCGAGGCATTTTCTTAGCTTGGATACTCATGGCTATAATTAAGGCCAGGACTATTGTTAGTGTCTTTTGCATGGCTTATTTCTTGAAGAGCATTGGGGTGAATTTGCTCAGATAGATGCGCCAGTTTTTCCAGATGTGACCGTCAGGGCTCTCGTAGTAGGTGTAGGGATAACCCTTCTCGTCGAGTAGTTTGCGGTATTCCTTGTTGGCTTCGTAAAGGAAGTCCTTATCGCCTATTGCTATCCAGTAGAGTGCGGGCTTCTTATCGAACTGGGTTTTGAGTTTGCCCTCTATGTCTTGGTATATAGGTGATGTTGTGTCTTTTCCGGGCATTATTGCTGCCGAGAATAGTCCCACGTAGTCAAACATGTCGGGGTATTGCTTGGAAATGTGCATCGAGTGGAATCCACCCATCGACAATCCGGCTATAGCGCGCCCCCCCTTGCTGTCGATGGTGCGGAAGTTGGTGTCGATAAAGTTGACCACCTCGGGGAAATGCTCCTCAAAGGTGCCATCCATTGTGTGAGGCAGGTTGGTGGTAGGGGTTACGAATCCGAGGCTCGACTCTCCGGGGGCTGCCTGGAGGGCGGCGTTGCCGTTGGTCATCACCACAATCATGGGTTCAACTTTGCCTTGAGCGATTAGGTTGTCGAGTATTTGGGCGGCGCGTCCAAGCTCGGTCCAGGCGTTTTCATCGCCACCCATGCCGTGAAGCAGGTAGAGTAC
>CAMWOD010000050.1 GCA_947175715.1 uncultured Porphyromonadaceae bacterium | reverse complement strand
ATTTGGTCAACAATGAGGTGACAATCAAGGGTAGAAGCGATATACAGATCAACCTTGTTGACAAAGACTACACTTACAGCAAGTTTATCCTCAACGGCAAGGATATCACAGCTGATTATAATGACTACCAGAAGAAAATCCGATTCAATCTCCCCAACGAAAACTCTGTAATCGAGATAGAAGGTACTGCCACAGTTTACGCCGATGTCAACTTCACCGGCTATATCGTCAACGGCGAGGGCCTCGACCTGCGCCTCACCTACACAGGCAGCAGCTTCGATCTGCCTCAGGGTGAAGCCGTGAGCGAGGATATCACCGTAGGTGACATGACATTGCCCAAGGATCTCACCAAGAAGTACACTATCAGCGTTTCGGAAAAGACAGGCCAATTCTTCTTCGGTCCGAAAGATGGCTATTACATCAAAGATGTGTATACATCATTCGGCTCCAAGGCCGAGCAGCATAGCGGCTCAGCATCAATCAATGCCAAAATCGACGGTACAATATTCTATATGATCGTGGAGAAGCTGGCCGACAGCTACTCTTGCAACGTGATTACCGAAGGTAGCACCAACATTATGCGCATTAAGGCCTCTACTCCTATTGCCGACAACTGGGGCAACCCCAACTCAATATCCTACTATGTGCAGCCTGGCGAGGCCGCAATTTCTTTCATCCCCGGCTATGACACCCCATTTGCCATCTCGTCAATGGGACAGGAGGGCGCCAATCCCGCTGTATACCTCGATGGTGCTCCTGTGACTGGATCGCTCGACTCAAATAGCGGAGCGATGATTTACACTGTCGATCCCTATGCTCC
Organism: uncultured Porphyromonadaceae bacterium; assembly: GCA_947175715.1. Taxonomy (GTDB): domain Bacteria; phylum Bacteroidota; class Bacteroidia; order Bacteroidales; family Muribaculaceae; genus JAJPXC01. The sequence goes on along the minus strand of CAMWOD010000050.1, from coordinate 6,350 downwards.
CACCGAAGGCTCTCAGGTAGCCGCCGGTGTGAAGTCGGAAATCCGTATCTACAACTCCACCACCCAGCGTCCCTCAATGTCGGGAGCATCGCTGGAACTCGAGGATGGCGCACAGGCCGACTTCTTCTACAGCCCTGTGCTCCACGTAGCCAATCCCGCTGGTCAGCAGGTGATTTCAGGCACACAGATGACTGTGAAGCCTCTCACCCCCGGAGCGGTAGTGAAGTATAAGAACCAACCCGTGGAACTTAACGCTGCTGGTGAGTTCGTATTTAATGTTACTGGCAACGCACGCAACAACATCGTCACCGTGTCAATGCCTCCGAAATTCGTTGACATCGATGTTAACCCTGCCGACGGTGCCACAGTGAAGCAGATTTCACGCCTGAAAATCACCGTGCCCTCAATCGACCCCGACTTCGTGAACATGATGGAGGGCGACATCGATGTGCTCTCGCAGATTGAGGTGAAAATTGGCAACGAAGTAGTGGCTCACGTAGCCGAGCTCGAGGAGCCCACTGGCGATGACTACGGCAATATCGTGTACTCGCTCATTCTCAGCCCTGCGGTTACCGAGGCCGGAACTTACACCATCAACATTCCCCAGGGTGCTTTCGTAGAGAAGACCTGGAGCGATGCCGATGAGGCGATGGTAGTGGTGCAAGGTGGATATATAAGCAGCGCCTACACCGGCTCAGTGACAGTTGACCCCAACTTCAAGTCGATTCTCGACGACTATGTGCTTGATCCCGAGGATGGAGCTACCGTCGATGAAATCTCGGCAGTGACTATCTCATTCCCCCAGATTTACGAATATTTCTCCAACTGGGAATTCCCCAACGCCACCTTTACCAACGGTACTGAGACCTACGAGGGTGTCATCTCCTACGACTGGGGCAGCGAGGCCGACTACCGAGTAATGAAGGTATACCCCTCGGAGAACGACGACTTCGTATCCATCACCACTCCCGGCACCTGGGAGCTCACTATCGAGGCCGGCGCTTTCACCCTCAACGGTGAGGCAAGCGCACAGATCAAGGCTACCTATACCATCGAAGCCAAGGCTCCCGCTTACGCGCTCAATCCGGCATCGGGTAGCGTGATCGAGGCATTCGACAACATCGTGCTCACATTCCCCGAGGCCACTGCAGCTGAGTTTGTTGGCGACACATGGTCGATGACACTTACCAACGGCTACTCGTATGCCGCCCCCGGCATCAACTGTGTGAAGGACGAAACAGCCCAAGTGCCCACGTTCGTGCTCTCACTCATCGAGGGCGCACAGCAACCTCCTGTAGGCACATACAACCTCATCATCGATGAAGGCGTGTTTAAAGTCGATGGCGTGGCTAACGGTGAAATCGTGGCTCAGTACACCATCGAACATGAAACCTCTACAGAGTACATAATTACACCCGAAAGCGGCATCATCATCTGTCATGACTACGGCTACGACTTCGCCTACATCTTCGACGAAACCGCCACACTCTCGGGCCTCGACACTTCTAAGATTACCCTCGAACTTAATGGCACAGTGATACCGGCTGCTTCTTACGAGGCTATGGCCGAGTACAACATGCTCATGTTCATGGTGTTTGATTCAGAGTACTGTAAGGAGGGCGCACTCAAGGTGTCGATAGCACAGGGCGCATTCAACGTCGGTTCAACACCGAGCCCCGCTATCGAAACCACCTGGACCCTCCAGGCCGAGAAAACCTACGAGGTAGTGGTGACTCCCGCACCCACCGAGGGTGAGGATAAGGTAGCCGACCTCTCAACTATCTACATCACATTCCCCGAGGCCAAGACAGGCGAGGTATATCAGAATAGCGGCGCTCAGCTGCGCGACAGTAACTACGAGTACTGGCAGGCCGGCACTATCACTCTCCAGGAGCAGGGTGAACAAGGTGTTAAGTTTGCAGTGACATTCAATCCCGCACCCAAGGCTGCAGGTGAATACCGATTGTTCGTCAACGAAGGCACATTCGTGCTCGACGAAGTGCAGTCGTCACCCATGATCGACGTCACCTACGCCTTCGACCCATCATCGGGTGTAGGCTGCATCTTCGCTGATGCCGACGGCCTTGTTACCGTCTACACGCTCGACGGCACACTCGTGCTCAGTGACGCACCCGTCCACAAGCTCGCCGAGCTTGCCAAGGGTCTCTACATCATCAACGGTGTAAAAGTACTCCTGAAGTAACCGGTACAAGTACATCCCGTAATAGGTGATCCCATATTAACTGAGGTGGATGCACAGCCCTGCGCCGTGCATCCACCTCTCGCTTCATACCCCCCCTCAGCCGCAGTTGTTTTATCAGCATAACTACGCGCAACGAGTCGAATGGCACACGAGGCAGTGTGTGGGGCAATGGCACTGTACGCGAAGACCTCAGCGAGTTTCTTGGCGGTAACATCAATCATACCACCGGCAAGGTGGAGCTGTCGGCCGATGCCAGCTGGCAGGACACAAAGGGTATTAACGACCTGGAAAGAACATATACATTTACCGACTTTATCCGCACCTCCGACCGCACCAACAGTTTTACCAATCGCATTCTCGGCACCAACGGACTATTCAAATATAAGGCATCCAACAGGCTCAGCGCCGGTGCAATTGTGAATTACAGCATGATGCGGCTAAAAAGCAGTATCGTTGATGAGACAATCGACAACGGGGTTGCCTCTTACTCGCAGAACATATCTCCAGCCCTACCGAATAATGCGATTACGCTAACAGCCTTTGGCGATTGGTCGATCGACGGCAAGGGGAAGACGCTGATTCTTACGTATAATTTCTTCAATCGGCACACACATTCGCGTGCCAACGTAGTCACCTGGCAAGATGAAAACAGCATTTCGAGGCTTACCAACGATGGTGCCAATAAATACAGTATTCACTCAGTAAAACTGGATGCCGTATTGCCATTTACAGCATTCAGAATGGAGGCCGGTGCGGCCTATACGGGCATCGACAATAGCACGGATTTGCGCATAAATGACTACATCGACGGTGCTTGGGTCAACAATCCACTGCAGAGCAACAACTTCAATTACGACGAAACTACTGCTGCGGCCTATGTCAGCGCCGAAAAAAACTTCGCCAACAATATCTTTGCCAAACTCGGAATGCGCTACGAGCATACCGATGTCAAGGGCGTTCAGCTCATCGACCAACAGCACCACAATAAGAGCTATGGCTATCTGTTCCCTACGATGAATCTGAGCTGGAATAATCCCAATGCCGGACGAATTACAATGTCTTACTCAATGGGCATCACCCGCCCTAACTTTGGCGACCTCAACCCATTCCGTTACTATACCACCGTAGACGACTACTTCACCGGAAATCCCGACCTTGACCCCAGCATATCACATAATGCGGAAATAAATTACAGCTACAAGGGCATCTATGCCGTGCTATATAACTCCTACAACCATAATGCGATAGGCAATATTACCAGATTTAATCGCGACGGAAGCCAGTACACCCTCCCCGAGAATTGCCTTAACATCAACAAAACAGGCCTCTACGCATCCTACAATCGATCATTGCTGCCCAGATGGAATCTCAACTTCGGTGGCGAAGTGTTCTACTCTACGGCTAAATCCAATGTGCCTGACTTCAAGGAGGCTGACGACCATGGATGGAGCGGAAAGCTTGAGCTTAATACCTCATGGATGCTCAACCGACAGAAAAATCTTATTTTCAGCCTCAGGTTCTCACATTATTTCCCCTGGCGCGACCGCATGACGCATTATTCCTCGATATCGCTGATAGGGTGCGATTTACGCTACGCATTACTCAACAACCGACTCAATCTTGCCCTTGCCGTCAGTGACCCCTTCGGGTGGAACGTCACCAGATACAAAGCCTATTACACAGACTATATCGCCACCACCCGCAATGATATTCATTCCCATGCCGTCACATTCAGAGTGTCATGGTCGTTCGGCGGCAACAAGGTAAACCACGTCTACCGCGACTCCAAAGAGCGTGAATCCCACCGCACCTACTGATAATTTTAGTGTTACTTGCAAGAGATTTTTAGTGTTACACATCTGAGATTTTAGTGTTACATGCAAGAAGGTGAGCCCTCGGCAGCGATGCCGTAGGCTCCCTGAATATTGGGCCGAGGGTTAGGGTTGCAAATCAAGTGGTTACTGGTCTACCCAGATTAATTGGTCGGTGTCGTAGCCTCGTTTTTGGGCCTCGGCAAGAAGCAGCGCTTTTATTTCGGCAGTGATTTGCGGACTGCGCGACAGAATCCACAGATATTTGTCGCTACCAGCCCCCACGAGCGCATACTGATAATCTTCGTCGACGAGCATGATGCGATAGTCGGAGTAAAACGGCCCCCAGAACGATACCCGGAGCAACCCGGGGGTGTCGGTGGTTTTCGCTTTCCCCCTTGCCTGGTGTGATTCCCCATTTTTTACGCCTGAATTAAACACATCTACTTTGCCGTCAGGGCGTAGGGCGTAGCGAGCCATTGTCTGTTGCATGCCACGCTCGAAGCGGTGGTCGAAGCGTGCCACCTCATGCCAGTCGCCCAAAAAGCGGTTGAGATTGAAATCAGTAATTACGGAGTTGTCTACCGTCAGTTTGCTGCGTCCTGTCAGCAGGCGAAGCAGCATGGATAAGGGGTTGGTCTTGTTCATGTTGCTTAAAATAGTTTGTGAGTTGCTAATCACCCTTAATAACAACCAATCTCTCTGCCATGGCAATCGGCTATGATTTATTTAAATATTTTTATTATTTCAATCCTATAGCAACAGCCTACGGCTGCATACGCTCGTAGTCGTCGATCTTGCCGTCGGCGATTTTGATGCGGGTTTTGCCCGGCCACCCCATATCGCAATACGATACTAAATACCAGCCATCGCCCTGTGGCACGACAGCGTAGATACGAGAGACGTCGTCGGCCTCCGGGTTGGAATCCTGCATGCCTGTCCGCAGGGCATAAAAGGCGTAGCAATCCCCCTCGAAGCAATCAAACTCATACTCGTCTTCCAGTTTTTTCAGCGCATTAGGGGTAAAATATGACACAGGATTTATTTCTTCTGGCGCATCTATTGCGAACACCAAATTGTCATAAACCTCGGTGATAATGCGGACGATGTCAGAGTAGCCGTCCCCAACGCTAACGGCCGCATAAGCCTGTTCCGTGGCGCCCTTTAGGGTTGTAGTTTCGGCCGAAGCTCCACAAAAAGCAGCCACGCTAAATCCCGCGGCAAAACATACACTGATCAAATCCTTCCTATTCATCATTCACTCCTTAAAAATTTTTTATCCGCAAAATTGCAAAAAAGTCACGACATCCCCTCCCACACCTTTAAAAAACGAATCTCAGTCTGTTGGGATTGGAGTGTCGGGGATGTGGACGATGAGGTCGATGGCGCAGTGGATGCGGCTCTCGTAATCGAAGAAGCCTCGGGTGCAGCTGAGGAAGTCAGGAGATTCGGGATACAGCAATATCCTTTCAAGCATCTCGATTTTGGCGGAAATCATCGCTTCGCGAATTGTTGCCGCATCTTTTTCTATCTTACCATAAAGGCGATGCAATTTATAGGCGCCCTTACAGCTGCCAAAAGGATTCACGCCACGGATTATACGGCTGACAAAATACGTCTTGCCCACCAATCTTTCGACATCATTGTCGTTGCGAATCGGAGTCTTGCCTCTCCATGAACGCTCGGACCTGATAGTATCATTGGCAGTCACACCCCTGGTCAAACTACCTTTCGGAATAAACACATCTTCCGGTTCATTACCCACACGCATGAAAATGCCGTCAAAAATGCGATAGTCACTCACTGGACGCAGGCGCATAAATGTCACCATAGTCATCTGTGTGATATCCCACTCATTGCCCCAACCGGTCTGGCTCACCAACTCCAGCAACCGCCTATCGGAAACTATGTAAGGATTAAAGGAAAGCCGTCGCCTGCCCATGATCCTGCCCAGCCTCATCCGGCTGTACTCCAGATCATTCCTCGGCAACACATACATACTAATATTATTTAGATTATTTCAATTGTATACAAGGGACCTCTCACCTATGCCCTGCAAAAGTATATTAAATATTGGGAAGCGCAACCTTATAATTTGAATTATTAGTCAAATGGGAATTTTTAAATGCCAAAAGCAGCCTGATGGGCTGCTTTTGTGCGGAAAGACAGGGATTCTTTCTCCGCTGCGCTACGAAAGCGCATACGCGATAACGAACCCACGAGTTCTCATCCCTGCCTTCCTGCGAAAAAAAGCTGCAAGTCGTTGACTTACAGCTTTTCCTGCGGAAAGACAGGGATTCGAACCCTGGGTACCCGTAAGGGTACAACGGTTTTCG
>CAMWOD010000049.1 GCA_947175715.1 uncultured Porphyromonadaceae bacterium | reverse complement strand
ACCCAAGGGGGTCGAGCATTCGAGATAGTGTGCCTGAATTGGTGTCGGTGACCTGTCCGAGCAATACCTCATCGCCAATTACAATGATTGTAACGTCCATGGTGTATGATCTTATTTAGCACTTTTTACTTGTTTAAGGTAATCTTTAAGTCCGGCGAAAATCTTTTCAGCTACTTTTTGACGGAATTTGGGGTCGGCGAGCAGTTTCTCCTCGTCGGGGTTGGACATAAACATTCCTTCAACCAGTACATTGGGAAACTCGGGGGGCCCATTAAGTGAGAAGTTGAAGTTACCTACTAAACCAAACAGAGGTAGGCCGGTTTCGAGCATGCGATTGAGTACCGTCTCAGCTAAAGGACGGCAGAATAGGTGCTTGTAGTAGGTAGAAGTGCCTTTGGCTGTGGGGCTACCACCTGAATTGTTGTGAACCGACACTGCGATATCCACATTGGCGTCACGCCATATTTTCTTGCGTTCAGCCATCGACGGGCCGGTATCACCGCTGCGTGTCAATACTACTTTAGCTCCTTCTTTTTCAAGGAGTTTTTGTAGACGCAAGATTATATCAAGGTTGACATCTTTCTCAAGCAGACCCATATTTACAGAGCGAGCACCCGGATATTCACCGCCGTGGCCAGCATCAAGACCGATAGTAAGGTGCTTAAGGTCGAGCTTCTCAGGAGTGTGGCGTACATCAATGGTGAATGAATTGCCATTGTAACCTATTTTATAGCCCCATTGATATTTGCTTTTAAGGCGTATCACTATCTGGTATACATCGCTTTCTACTTGATTGAAAGTTACGTAGTCAACCATGCCCAACGAGGGGGTGCGTTGCGAAATCCAATTGCTATTGTCGGTAGCGCCGTAGAGTTCGACCACGATGGTCGAGGGTTCTAACAACGTGTAGGATCGGTAAGCAAGTCTCCGCGGTAGTGACACGGTGATTCGATCCTTTGAGCCTTGGTCGGCGATGCTCCACGAGCCTGTGTTGACAGTTGTTGTGGTGTCGGTAGTAGGCACGGTATATTCTTTGGGAATATAGGCCCAGCGGGAGTCGGAGAGGGCAACTTTATAGAGGTCGTTGTTTGTTTCAATGACTCGTAGGGTGATACCGTTGTCAACAAAGCCTATTTTTGAGCCTCCGAGACGATCACCTCCATTACCATATTGCAGGTAAGCGTTGTCGGTGGTTTTAACATACTGAGCTTCGGCAAGTGATGAGAGAGAGATGCAACCGAGAGTTGCGAGTGTAATGATTTTTTTCATGGTTTATACTTTTACTCGTGCGAATGGAGCTTGGTCGTATTGGCAAAATTCATTGTCAAGATATTTGAAATATCCTGCGATGGCTACCATTGCGGCATTGTCGGTGGTAAATTTTCTTTTGGGGATGAAAGCTTTGAGATTATGACGCTGACAGTATTCTGCCACAGCATCACGTATGCCTGAGTTGGCCGAAACGCCTCCTCCTATGGCTACGGTCTTTACGCCGGTCTGTTTCACTGCCTTGTCGAGTTTATCCATCAATATGGCTATGATTGTGGCTTGAAGCGAAGCGGCGAGATCGGCCTGATTATTATCTATAAAGTTGGGATCCTCTTTTAGGGCGTCGCGTAGGGTGTAGAGGAATGAAGTTTTAAGTCCGCTGAAACTGTAGTCAAGTCCATGGATGTGAGGACGGGCGAATTTAAAACGGTTTTTGTCGCCGACAGCTGCGAGTCGGTCGATGTGTGGACCCCCAGGATAGGGCAATCCCATCACCTTGGCGCATTTGTCAAATGCCTCACCGGCAGCATCGTCAATAGTTTGACCCAGGATTTCCATGTCATTGTAGTTACGCACCATTATCAGTTGCGAATTTCCTCCCGAAATGAGTAGACATAGATAAGGGAACTGGGGTACTTCGTCGTCGTCGCTTTCTCTTACAAAGTGCGATAATACGTGCCCGTGCAGATGGTTTACATCGATAATAGGTATTCTAAGGCCAAGTGATAGCCCTTTGGCAAACGATGTGCCTACAAGTAGCGATCCCAGCAATCCAGGCCCACGGGTGAATGCTATAGCCGATAAATCTCTTTTGGAGATTCCGGCTCGCCGTATGGCAGTGTCGACTACCGGCACTATGTTCTGCTGATGAGCACGTGAGGCAAGTTCGGGCACTACTCCTCCATATTCTTCATGTACGCTTTGCGATGCAATGACGTTGGACAGTAACATTCCGTCATTGATGATTGCTGCCGATGTGTCGTCGCACGATGATTCGATTCCGAGTATAATGGGCATATTGCAGGGTATGGTTGTTTATGCTTAGTGTCTTGGTGATAATAAGTTGGCGATGCTTTGTGTGATGCGTGTAGGTAACTTCGCTGTGAGCCAGAAGGCGAGCCGATAGTGGAGCTTAACAGGGGTTATGCTCATTATGCGTCGGTTGACCTCGGGAAATGTAGTTTTCCATAGCTCAACCTCCTTGTTGCGGCCACGCAGATATTTCACTTTGGCTATAAGTTTGAGCTGGTTGAGAAAAGGGGTATATCGGTCGTCGGGGAACTGAGTAACAAACCACTTTTCGAGGTATAGGGCGGCGAGCAAATGCTGTCGCAGTTGAGTGTCTTTATCGCTGTGTGACACGTTCTTAGCTCCAGGGGTAATGTAGTAGTTATACACTACGTCGTCGATGCGTTGGGAATTGCGGCTTAATGCGAAAGCTCGTGCCGTTAGCGTCAGATCGTCCCAACAGTCGATTTCCGGCATCACCTCGATGTTGTTGTCGGTCAATAGTGAGCGACGCACTATTTTATTGCACATCGAATAATTGTCGACTATCAAAGCCATCTTGTTGATGTCGGGGTAGTGAGCATCGATTTTGCCCACCTTGGTTTTCTTCGCGAAAACCCGGCAAAAGCGCCCCATCACAATGTCGGCATCTGTAGCATCTGCTTTGGCTATAAGCTTTTGGAGAGCATCGCAGGGTAGGGTGTCATCAGCATCAACGCGCATCACATATTCTCCTGTGGCCCTTGCCGCACCTGCCCGATGAGCCTTTGCTACACCTTGACGGTATGTGTAATATAACACATGTGTATGGTCGATGCGGTCGGGATAGTTGAGCAGAGTTTCGTTGAGAATTGCAAAAGAGTTGTCACGGCTACCGTCATTTACAAAAATTACCTCGAAGTCTTTCATCGTTTGATTCATCAACGACCTAACACATCGAGCTATTGTGGCCTCGGCGTTGAGGAATGGCACGATGATTGACACTTTGGGCGCTTTGTGTGCTGACGATTGGCTCATTTCTTAGGGCGCAGAGTAATAACTGTGATTTCGGGCGTAGCGCCGATACGCATAGGGAGGCCTACCGCCCCCAGGCCTATATTGACGTAGAGTTGCTGTCCTTGAGAGTCGTGATACAACCCTCCCCAGTATTTGTAGCGAAGCGAAGCGGGCGATATGCTGCCTACCTGCATCTGCATGGCATGTGTGTGCCCCGATAACGTAAGTGCAATATTCTGGTCGGGGTGATCGGCTATATCGTTTTCCCAGTGAGCAGGGTTGTGAGTGAGCAAAATCTTAGCGTGAGAGTCGCCTGTGTCAGGATAAGCTACCTCGAGGTCGCCATAGACTTTGAATGGTGGATCGCCTATGTTTTCAACACCGATAAGAGCTAATGAGTCGTTGCTATTCACAAGCCAGCGGTGGTCGTTGAGTATCAGATCCCACCCCATGTCGCTAAATGAGGAGAGAAGTAGATGTCGGTCGTTATCCTTGTCGATGGGGGAGTCCCAATCGTAATAGTCGCCATAATCATGGTTGCCAAGAATTGCGTAAACGCCTCCGGGGGCTTTAACTTGAGATAGAGTCTTGATAAACGGTTGCAATTCCTGAGCATGACGGTTGACAATATCGCCTGTGAACAACACTGCGTCGGGGTGCAGTGAGTTGATGCGCTCCACTACCTGGTGTACAAAGGTAGTGTCGTTGCCGTAAGTGCCTACGTGGAAGTCGCTAATCTGTACAATTCGGTAGCCGTCAAATGCTTTTGAGAGATCCTTAATTTCTACCGTCACTTCATTGACATCGATACTGTAGCGGTTGATTAATGCCCCGTACCACATGGTGAGAAAGCAAAACAAGCCCAAAATGGCGCCAGTGGGTGTGAGCCATTTCCATCGCTTGCTGTGCCATATTTTGGGTAAAAGTGAGATGGCATCACAAATGAGGAATATGAGTTTGGCGGCGTAAATTGTCAGATATGAGAACAAGCTCCACATGATAAAGCGGAGCTGCGAGTCCTCACCTGTGCGGTGTGGCACACTCAGCACGATGAGCAAGAACAGATTGATGGCAACCGCCGACCATAGTTGGATTTTGCTCCAAGTACGTTGAGGGTAGCGGCGGCGTAGTGTCCACCAAATATAATAGTCAATCGACAGATTGACTATTATCAATATTGTAACCATCAACAGTGGGAGTCGCATTACGGTAAACTATTTTTTTGTTACAGCGTCATACCATTGAATGGCGTTGCATCTTGATGGCCCTGAGCTTGTTGGTTAGCGGGTTGGCGTACATTTGCAGCATCATAGAGCGCATGTACTCGTAGTCGTCAGCCGTGAGGTCGGGCTCATCAACTTTGCTAAGCTGTTGGGATATATAATCGTTTACTTTCTTAACATCCTCCTCGTTATAATGTTCGCGGAAGAGGTTGTCGCCCATTAGCTCATCGTAGGCTATGTAGTTGATTGGGAATAGTTTATATCCGCAATGTATTGAGTTGTCAATGAGCGAGCAAGCTTTGTGTACAATCTTTGCGCGGTCGGAATCGGCAGGCACTTGCGAAAGCTTCTCATTGATACACTGCCCTATAGTGAAGTGTACGCGTCCTTTATAGCCAAGCATGCCTGTCTCCATGCTGAAAAGGTCGTCGCGCTTACTCTTTTTAAATTCGGGATCGTTGTGGCGTTTAAGGAATTCGCGTGCTTTCAGATAGTCGTTGGGGTCGAACTCGTAGGTGATAGATACGGGCATCAACCTACATTCCAGCAGATTGTCCAAGATAGAGCCTGAGCCTTCAAGGCCAAGCATCTTCACGAGGCTCTCCTGTGTAAGGTCGTTACTATCCTTGGCTCTACCTTCGCGTTGAGCTATCCACACCGATCTATGCTTGGTGTTGAGACAGTAGTGGATGTATCCCGAAAGTTGGTGGGCTGCCTTCAACGCCTCGGTCATACGCATATCGCGCTTCACGATAAAGCTCTGATTGAGCTTGACGAGGTGCTCTATCCATTCGTAAATCAGTAGGTTATTGCCAATGGCAATCTCTGATGTGGGAAGTGAATTGTGCATAAAGCACAAATTGAGGAATGTGGCATCGAGCACGATGTCGCGATGGTTGGTAATAAACGTATATGAGGTATTGGGATCGATGTTGACAATGTTATCGCACGACACGCCGTCGGTGGTGCGCTTTTCGAGCATCTCAATGAATGGGAGCATCATGCCAAACTGGAAGTCGTGGATATTGTCGATGCTTTTGAGCTGCTTGACAAATTCAGGATAGTCTACTCCCGGATACACAAACCGCACTGCGTGTTCCAGTAAAGGGTCGTCGGCCATAAGGGCCATCTTCTCCTTGAATTCGTCGTCGTTGTATGGGGCTATATCTTGAAATTCTTCGGTTTTCATTACAATCGATGTTATGAGCCTCCAAAGTTAGTGAATATTTCTATATATTGTTGAATTTGGCTCTATAAATCTACCACATGTTGTGGCTCATGCAGTTTAAGTTGCTGTATTGTAAGTGCGCCAGCGGTCGATCAGATTTTGCATATCGGCAGGTATCGGTGCCGTAAAAAACATTTCCTCGCCAGTAGTGGGGTGAACAAAGCCCAATGTGCGGGCATGTAAGGCCTGGCGTGGGCATATTGAGAAGCAATTTTCGATAAATTGCTTGTATTTACCCGATGTGTTGCCGCGAAGCATCTTATCCCCACCGTAGCGCACGTCATTGAATAGAGGATACCCCTGGCTGCTCATATGAACGCGTATCTGATGAGTTCGTCCGGTTTCGAGCACACATTTCACTATTGCTACGTGACCTAAAGGCTCAACTACGGAATAGTGTGTTACGGCATGTTTGCCAATACCGCTGTCGGTTGGAAAAACATCCATCTTCAAGCGGTCGCGCACTGACCTACCAATGTTGCTTTCGATACGTCCAACCGGTGGATTGGGCACGCCCCATGTTATGGCAACGTATTCACGCTTAGTGGTCTTGTTGAAAAATTGGCGACCAAGGTTGGTCTTGGCGTCGGGGGTCTTCGCTACCACAAGGAGACCTGAAGTATCCTTGTCGATGCGGTGTACAAGCCCCAGCCTGGGGTCGGAAACATCATAATTGGGATTGTCGCGAAAGTGGTAGGCCAAAGCATTGACCAATGTGCCTGTATAGTTGCCGTGACCGGGGTGGACCACCAGGCCCGCAGGCTTATTCACCACAAGTACATCATCATCCTCGTAAACAATGTCAAGAGGTATGTCCTCGGCTATGATTTCGCACTCATATCGGGGGCGATCCATCACCACCGATACCACGTCGAGTGGCTTGACGCGGTAGTTGGACTTTACCGGCTTGCCATTGACCAGAATACAACCCGCCTCGGCGGCTTGTTGCACACGATTGCGCGACGACTTTTGCAAGCGAAGCACCAGGAACTTGTCGACACGGAGCAACTCTTGCCCCTTGTCGGCTACGAACCTGAAGTGTTCGTACATCTCCTGTTCAAGTTGCTCGTTGTCAGTCATTAAAGTTGGCGGTCATTGCGGTTCTTAAAGCTTCTTTAAGCATGTCGGCATCGGGGTTGGAGTCGCCGGCAGCTGTAGAGTCGTTACCTTCACCTTCCTCAGGAATATACATTGGGACTGGACGCTTCATGCCGATGGTGAGGGTGACACGGGCATTGACCGGTATCTTGTCGCCCTTATGAAGCTGATGACCGTTGTAAGTGGCGCTAAGCACATATCCTACGCGGTCTTCGGCAACGACCATCACCGTGTCAAGATTATTTACACCCATGGCTCTGAAGCGTTCGATAGCCTGTTGCCCCGATGTCTCGAGGTTGGGCACCACTATGAGCTTGGGAGAGAATGCTACGATCGTTACGTATACGTCGCGCCCATTTTTCACATGTGCACCTTCATGAGGATTTTGGTCGATGATAG
>CAMWOD010000048.1 GCA_947175715.1 uncultured Porphyromonadaceae bacterium | reverse complement strand
TCAATTTCCTCCCATCTTTTGCCAATCAGTTCAGCCCGCTCTTTGTATTTATTGCCGTCATATTTTTCACCTCCAAGCTTGCTTCAAATTCCGAAATTATTGCCATGCTCTCCTCTGGTATGAGCTTCAAGCGTCTGCTCAAGCCCTACCTTGTGTCGGCCACGGTGATAGCTCTGGTCACATACCTGCTTGCGGCCTACGTGATACCCCCGGCCAATGTGAAGCGTATCAACTACACCAATACCTATGTGAAGAATAAGGCTATAGTGCAGGGTAATAACATCATGCTGCAGGTTGCCCCTGGCGAGATAGCGTATATGACTACTTACAACCGCTCGACTAAAACCGGACACCGTTTCTCGCTTGAAAAATATGAGGACAAGCAGCTGGTGTCGCGCCTCACGGCGAATTCCATTAAGTGGGACACACTGTATCAATGGCAGCTGCAGGATTATACCATCCGCCGATTCCACGAGCACAGGGAGGAAATAGTTACTGGAAAGATACTTGACACTGTTATCCCCTTTGAGCCGCGTGACTTCCTTATATCCAAAAACGACCACGAGACTCTTACAACACCTGCGCTCAATGATTATATCGACCGTCAGAAAGCTCGAGGGGTAGCCAATATCAAGGACTTTGAGATAGAGTATCACCGCCGATTCGCCATGACTGCCGCTGCCTTTATCCTCACTGTGATAGGTATGTCGCTTTCGTCGCGCAAGGTCAAGGGTGGCATGGGATTGAATATCGGTATAGGTCTGGTGCTGAGCTTCAGCTATATATTGTTTATGACTGTAACATCCAGTTTTGCAGTATCGGGCATGACGTCGCCATTGGTGGCAATGTGGATTCCCAATATCATCTATCTTGTAATAGCGATAATCCTTTATCGTCGGGCTTCGGTGAGCTGACCGGTGTTTTATCGCTTAAAGGGACGTGCCTTAACCCTTTTTAACCACTGATATACGCGTCTTTTCGTTATCTTTGCGTAGAATTAAACCAATCAATATCATGTTGAAATACATCAGGATTGCCTTAGCCTGGATATTCATCCTTGCTATTATGTGGCTATTTCTCGACTTTAGTGGGCTTGCACGCACATGGTGCGGGTGGATGGCAAAAATCCAGCTCTTGCCAGCTGTTCTTGCACTTAATATATTGGCAATAGCTATAATAGTAGGTATTACATTGCTTGTGGGGCGAATTTACTGCTCGGTGATATGCCCCTTGGGAGTGCTGCAAGATGGATTTAACTGGCTGCGAGGTCGGTTTGGTAAAAAGACAAGCCGCAAAAATCGGTTTAAATACACTAAACCACAGACTCGCGTCCGATTGACTTTATTGGTGGTGTTTATTGCTCTATTGATGGCCGGTGGCATTTGGGCTTTCGCTGCTAAGGTAATTGCTCCCTATAGTGCTTTCGGACGTATGGTCGGGTCGATAGTAGCCCCCGTATATGATTGGGGTAATAACTTGCTTGCCGCTGAGTCGGAAGCTACTGAAACTTATACTTTCTATCGTGTTAACGGAGTCAATGCATGGAGTATGATCGTAGCAGGTGTTGCCGTAGTCACTTTCATCGTATTGGCCGTATGGAGTTTCATCCGCGGTCGAGAGTATTGCAACACCGTGTGTCCTGTGGGCACTGTGCTCGGATTGCTATCGCGATGGTCGGTATTCGGTATTGTCATTGATGTCGACAAGTGTGTCAATTGTGGCAAGTGCGGTAAGCGTTGCAAGGCCTCCTGCATCGATACAAAAAATCACTGGATAGATAATACACGGTGTGTCGACTGTATGGACTGCATCGACAATTGCTCAACCGGTGCGATCTCGTTTACGCGTCGCCCGGCTCATGTGAAAGTATCATCAATGCAGCTCGACATCAGTAAGACCAATGCATCATTGAAGGGGCCCCGTAAGGTTCAACCCACAGAGGAGAGCCGTCGACAATTTCTCGTAACCGGGGCCATTATCGCCGGTACAGCGGCTGTTGCCACCGCTCAACACGTGACTGATGGAGGCCTTGCAAAGCTCGATGTGAAACACGATCCCAACCGCAAGGTGAAGATCACACCTCCAGGGTCGCAAAGTTGGGATAATTTTGCCAATCATTGCACAGCCTGTCAGCTCTGCATCAACCAATGTCCTAATTTAGTTCTCAGTCCGTCTACCGAACTTGACACGCTGATGATGCCTTCAATGAGCTATGTCAACGGCTACTGTCGCCCTGAGTGCAATGTGTGCTCTACGGTATGTCCTACAGGTTCGATTAAGGCATTACTACCCGAAGAGCGCGCCATGGTTTCGGTAGGACTCGCCGACGTGGACTACGACCACTGTCTGGCAGCTTCTGTCGGTACTTCGTGTGGCAACTGCGCACGTCACTGTCCGGTTGACGCTATCACAATGGTAGCCATCGATCCAGCTCACCCTCATGGCCGTCAACGCCCAGTGGTAAATGCCGCCAAGTGTATAGGATGCGGAGCATGCGAGCATCTGTGCCCGGTAGCTCCAATCAGTGCAATCACCGTCAACGGACGTGCCCGTCACGCCGAACTATAATTAGAGCCTGTTCAACATGAATCGACGTACATTCCTTAAGATATTTGGCGCATCCACAGCGCTCGCCGCGATGCCCGGATGCTCCACCACTGAGGCCAAAGCGGCTAAGAAGCCTAAAGGCCCCATGACCCTGCGTACCAACCCTACTACAGGCGACAAGGTGTCGATACTCGGTTATGGTTGTATGCGACTACCCAAAATCGATGGTAGCGATGAGTACGATCAGGATGAAGTAAACCGCCAGGTAGACTACGCCATGAAGTCGGGCGTTAACTACTACGACACATCACCCCGCTACTGCGAGGGTAAATCTGAGGCGATAATGGGTAAGGCCTTGAGCCGACATCCACGCGACTCTTACTTTATTGCTACAAAGCTTTCCAATTTCGATCCGTCGACATGGTCTTATGAGGAATCGGTAAAGATGTTTGAGGATTCTCTTAAGAATCTCCAAACCGATTATATCGACTATCTGTTGCTTCATAGTGTGGGTGGCGACAAACAGGATATGGGGCTTGACTCGATGGGGTTGTTCAACACACGCTTTATCGATAACGGAGTGCTCGATTTCTTGAAGAAGGAGCGCGACGGAGGGCGTATACGCAATCTGGGCTTCTCGTATCATGGCGATGTAAAGATATTCGACCATTTGCTCAAGATGCACGATGATGGGGAGGTGCATTGGGATTTTGTGCAAATACAACTCAATTATCTTGACTGGAATAATGCCAAGAAGAGCAACGACCGCAACACCGACGCTGAATATCTTTACAATGAGCTTGCCAAGCGCAACATCCCCTCAGTGATTATGGAGCCTCTGCTTGGCGGTCGTCTTGCCAAGGTAGACAATCACGTGCTTGGACAGATGAAACAGCGTCGTCCCGACGATACGCCTGCAGCATGGGCGTTCCGATTCGCTGCGACACCACCCCAAGTGCTCTGCGTGCTCAGTGGTATGACCAAGATGGAAAATATCGAGGAGAATGTAGCTACTTATTCATCGCTCGAACCCCTTACCGACGATGAAAATGTATTCCTCGAAAAAATCGCTCAGCATATTCTCGACTACCCGTCTATTCCCTGTACCGAATGCAAGTACTGTATGCCGTGCCCATTCGGCGTAGACATTCCCACTATTTTTGCGCATTACAACAAGGCGCTGCTCGATGGCAATGTAGTGGAGTCGCCCGACTCGCCGAACTACGAAAAGGCAAAGCGCACCTTCCTTGTGGGTTACGACCGTAAGGTGGAGCCACGCCGCCAAGCCGATCATTGCATAGGTTGCGGAGGGTGTCTGTCAGACTGTGCGCAGCACATTCAGATCCCAACAGAGCTTCACAAGATTGATGCCTACGTGGATCATCTGAAGCGCAACTAAGGGGACTCTAAGAGTTAGTGCGCGGTATGGCCCAGGTGTAATTGTCGCGATTATTGCGCATCGACATGATGCGGTAGTACAGATTGTAGATAGGTTGAGTCAATACCATCCACGGTATTACCATCCACATCGAGCGGCCAGTGAGGGCCGTGATGGTGCGACTCCAGGTGTTGCATACCAGTACCCACACAGTAATGCCTACAATCAGCATCGCAATTGAGGGGATGAAGTAGTAGGGTAGGGTGACTGCCATTGCCGCCAATCCGCTCAGAGTGCCGATCCATATCATTAATGAATAAAATCCCATCATCAAGCGCGACCGTTGCCACACCTTTCGGCCGGTGAACAAGTGTGAGCGCTTCCAGCGTATATGATGGCTTCGTGGATTGGATGTATCGACGGTCACTTGGGTAGCATCGCTAAGTTCGACAGCACAATTCTCGGGAGTGACGATGCCGCTGATAAACATGTCGTCTTCACCTGAGTGAAGGTTTAGAGAACGAGAGAATCCCTTGGTGTTGAAGAACAGACTGCGAGCGAAGCCCAAGTTGGCTGCATGACCTCGGTAGGGGTTGCCGGTAAGAGCGGCCGATAAGTAAGTTACACCCTCCGATGCCATGTCGAAAGCCCGGCGGCGCGAACCCACACCTTCATCCTTTTCGGGGTCGTAATGAGCCTGTCCGATCACCACCTCTTTACCCTCGGCAAAATGACGTGCGATGCCTTGAAGCCATCCGTCGCCGCTGAGTTGTGATGACGCGTCGAGAATCAGCACATAGTCGTAGCGGGCGCTTTTTACACCTAAAGTGATTGCCAGTTTGCGGTGACTCAGGTAGTGAGCGTCTTGAGGTATAAAGGTGAGATTGCAGTTTTTGTGCTTTGACGACAATAAGTTGTACACATCCTTCACATCCTCGTTGGAGCCGTCGTTGACTATTGTCACTTCGTAATCTCCATCGTACTTCTGCTCCAGCAGTTGAGTTAGTAGCGCTTTGAGCGCTTGAGCCTCGCCGTTGCAATATACTATTACCGATACACCAGGCATTGCAGGAGTGCTGTCGTTATCGGCGCTATTTTCGCAATCCATATAATGGCGATAGACTCGTGCTATCTTGCGGCGGTAAAAGATTATGATAATCAATGCAGCAAAAAGCGAAATCCCCATGCGGATCCACGCCGCCGTTGGGAAGTCGAGTGAAAATTCGTTCATCGAATAAAAGTGGTTGGGTTAAGATACGATGGTGCCGATGAGGGTGGCAGATGTTGCTTTGTCGATGTGAACTTTCACGGTTTGACCCACTCGGGCTGTGCCGCGGTCCATCACCACAGCCTTGTTCTGCTCAGTGCGTCCCACCATCTGGTCGTTGCTTCGCTTGGCTACACCTTCGATCAGCACCTCCACCGTGCGTCCCACTTCGCGTTGATTGGAAGCGAGCGACAACTCGTTTTGCAACGCAATCATGCGGTTGAGGCGATCGATTTTCACATCTTCGGGCACATTGTCGGGCATGGTTTTAGAAGCCAGTGTGCCGGGGCGCTCGGAGTATTTGAACATAAAGGCGGCGTCAAAACCTACTTCGCGCATCAAGTCGAGTGTGAGCTGAAAATCCTCCTCAGTTTCGTTGTGGAAACCGGTAAACATATCAGTAGTGATGGAACACTGTGGAAGCCGTTGGCGTATGGCGCGGATTCGATCGAGATACCACTCGCGGGTATATTTACGGTTCATGGCTTTGAGCACGGAGTCGCTGCCCGACTGCACCGGAAGGTGGATATGCTTGCATATGTTGGGGTATTGAGCCATTACCTCAATTGTACGGTCGCTCATATCCTTAGGGTGAGAGGTAGTGAAGCGTATGCGCATATCGGGGGCAGCCTTAGCCACCATCTCAAGCAGTTGGGGGAAATCTATATTGCCGTGCAGGTAGGAGTTGACATTTTGTCCTAACAGCGTCACCTCCTTATACCCGCGAGCACGAAGATCGGTCACTTCGTTGATGATACTTTGAGGTTCGCGCGAGCGTTCGCGTCCCCTGGTGTAGGGCACGATGCAGTAAGAACAAAAATTGTTGCACCCGCGCATTATGCTCACAAATCCACTTACTTTGGCTCCACCAAGTCTGCGCGGCAGGATGTCGCGATATGTCTCGGTAGTGCTCAGGTCAATGTTGATAGCTTTCTCACCGGCTTCGGCAGCTGCGAAAAGTTCAGGGAGTGACAGGTAGGCATCGGGGCCCGCTACCAGGTCTACGCCATGGTCGTTGATCAGCGAGTCGCGCACGCGCTCGGCCATGCAACCTATCACACCGATGATAAGCCGCGACTTCTTGCCGCGCTTGCGACGCAAAGAGGCCAGATATTCAAGTCGAGAAATGATTTTTTGCTCGGCATTATCGCGTATCGAGCAGGTGTTGAGCAGCACGGCATCAGCTTGCTCGATGGATTCGGTGATGTCGTAGCCGGCCACACCCATTATCGATGCTACAACTTCCGAGTCGGCCACATTCATCTGGCAGCCATAGGTCTCGATGTATAGTAGACGGTTAGGCTCCACTGATTCAGTATGTTGAGAAATATTTGACGACATATAGTGAGCGGTATGCACATTGAAGGTGGATTTGTGAAAAAACTCACTCCAAGCATTAGTGCAATTCAAGAAAAATACTTAATTTTGCGCAAAATTACTCAAAAGCGAGTAACCGACAAAGAAAAATCAACCAATCATAACCCATTTTTCTATACCAATGGCATTTAATTATATCACCGCCGAAGAGGCAGCCGCCATGATCAACAATGGCGACACCCTTGGCTTGTCGGGCTTTACTGCCCCAGGTACTCCTAAGGCAATCACCGAGGCGCTTGCCAAAAAGGCAGAGAAAGAACATGCTGAAGGTCGCCCCTTCAAGGTTAACATTTTCACCGGCGCATCCACCAGCGACCATGTTGATGGAGTGCTCTCACGCGCCAACGCTATCGATCGCCGCGCACCTTATCAGAATGTGCCCGATCTGCGTAAGCGTATCAACTCGCACGATGCTCATTACACCGACCGTCACCTCTCAGAGATGGCCCAGGAATTTCGTTACGGCTTCTATGGCGACATGGACTTCGCCATCATCGAGGCTGCCGAAATCACTCCCGACGGTGAAGTGATACTTGGCACCGGTGTAGGTAACGTACCCACCTACGCCAAGATGGCCAAGAAAATTTTCATTGAGCTTAACGAGGCTCTCCCCACCGCTCTCCACGGCATGCACGATATCTACATGCCCCTTGACCCCCCTTCTCGCCGCGAGATCCCTATCTAC
>CAMWOD010000047.1 GCA_947175715.1 uncultured Porphyromonadaceae bacterium | reverse complement strand
TGCCTGTCTCCCATGCTTGAGTGCTACATTACTAAATCAACAGAAAATTTATTGAAAATGTAGCGTATGTCGGGTAATCCTTGCGAGATTCTATACCTAACACGCCGATATAACGCTCGTAAATGGGTGAATGCAATATCTATGCGGACGCGATGAATCGCATCCCTACTTACTGTTGTCGGACGCGATGAATCGCGTCCCTACTTTGGTGGTGGACGCTTACGGATATCGGGGGCGTGATGTGGTGGTAATTTTGCATCGTCAACAAGGTAATATTACCACCTAACCAAAAAAATCCGTAACATTATGAATGAAGAAAACACCCTACCGCCCCAGGCGCAGCAACCAGCACCTGAAACCGAGCCGGTCAACACCGCGCCGACCGAAGCTGCCGACAACAATACATCGGAGCCTGAAGAGCCTGAGCTGGATCTTGACGCACTTATTGAGGAGGCTGAGCATCGCGGTTATCTCCGCGGCCGTAATGAAGCTATTGGACAAGTGAAGCGCCGCCTGGCCCAGTGGGAGGTGCCTCGAGTGGCCGAACCTACCCCCGCATCATCAACGCCAACCATCCTCGCCAATCTTCCCACCTCGATATGGGACCGCTAACCACAACAATCAACCATCAAAAAAAACACAACCACTATGAAAAAGATTTTTAAGTTTATCATCTCGTTCTTCCGCGCAAACCGCGACACCTCGTCGCCCACATCATTTACCGCCATGTTTCGCTCCATCTACAAGTGGGTGAAAAGCGACAACGGCATCGTCACAATGCTCCTGGCACTTGCCGCAGTGCTTCTATACACCTGGGTGATGGGAGATGCCGACATCATCACCGCCTCGGCCGTGGTGATCGGTGGCACAGCCTCGGGTAAGCATGTGGTGGGGGGACCGCTCACCACGGATCTTACCGACCAGGCCGCCCCTGGGCTGCTCCGCAACGACATCGACGACCGAATCGTCAAGATCCGTCCCATGTCGACCCCCATTGACCAGATCTCGCGATGGGCAGGCGCACGAGCCTGCGGGTCGATGAAGGTGGAATACTACTCGGTCGACACCAAGCCCACCAAGTCGGTAATATCGGCCGAGGTCGACAGCGAGATAATCGAGGCCAATCTCACCGCATCGATTCAGGTGAACGATCCACAGATATTCGAGACCTCCGAAACCATACTCGTGCCCGGCGTGATGGCAGTCGATGCCCAGGGCAACCCCAACGGCGCTCTGGTGCTATATGTGGTGAAATCGGCCGTAACCGGCAACAAGCTTGAGGTGCTTCCTGTCAACAACTTCAACCGCAACGGCAAGAAGGAGATACCCGATATCGCCAAGGGTGAGCCTATAATTCGAATGGGTCGCGCAGCCACCGAGCTCGACGTGCAGACTCCGCAATTCCAGGCTCTGCCCAAGAAGGATCACAACTATTGCCAGATATTCAAGACCCAGGTGGAGCAGAGTACTTTCCAGAAAATCGCCAACAAGGAGATAGGGTGGGGATTCTCCGACCAGGAGGAGGCAGCTATCGTAGACCTGCGACTGGGTATCGAGAAAAACTTCCTCTTCGGCCACCGCACCCGCATATACGACCCCGCCAAGCATGAGGAGGTGTACCTCACCGGCGGAGTGTGGAATCAGACCGACCGCACCTTCATGCTCCCCGAAACCATCACCTACGAAACCATCGTGGAGATGTCGCGCGAGGCATTCACACAGAATGCGGGGAGCAACCGCAAGATACTCATCGCCGGCACATCGCTGATTGAGCGCCTGAGCAAGCAGGAATTTTCGAAGGTGATAATGGCTCAGGACAAAGTGACCCGCTGGGGTATCGACTTCACCGAGCTGATCACCAAATTCGGCACACTCTACGTGGTGGCTTCCGAGCTGTTCGACGAGTGCGGACATGCCGACGACGGCATGATAATCGACCCCGAGTACATCACCAAGTACTGCCACGTGCCATTCCACACCGAGCGACTCGACCTGCGCTCATCGGGTCAGCGCAACACCGACGCCATCGTAATCACCGAGGCCAGCTGCCTTGTGCTCCGCTACCCTCAGGCCCACATTCGTCTCGTATCAGAGTAGTAACCGCCCAATACCACCCAACATGACCCACGATCAGATGCTCGAATTATGGCTGCTCACACGCTACCATCTGCCGCTGAATGATCCTGCTACTGTAAGTGTCGACTCCCAATTCGGGGTCGACACTCTACAGATAGAGGAAGCAGCGATGCAGGCCTGGTATCTGCAGCAGCTCGACACAGCCCCCGCGGCACTACTACCTGTGGAAGATTGCGCACGAAGCACATCACTGCTATTCGAGCGCGACGGCTCTTGCTCAGTGATCCTACCCGACCGCTGCCGACGCCCGCTGTCGGTGCAGCTGAGCTCATGGCGCATCCCCACTACGATAATCACTCCCGACCACCCTCTGGCACGCCTGCAAGCCTCATCAATGGCCCGAGGAGGCCACTACTCCCCGGTGGCCGTGCTCTACGGACGCACTCTCAAGCTATACTCACCCGAAGCCGGCAGCGACACGTTGACTCACCTGATGTGCGTGGTCGATGACTCCCCTACGTCCTACGACCTCGACCCATCGCTGCTCTCCAATATACCCAAACTGCTATGAATACCGCGACTATAACCCAGCAAGTACTCCAGATGGCATATCATGCCTGGAATCAATATCAGCCCATCCGAGCGCAGCGCTCGCGCTTGAAGAATTTCACCTACGGCCGTCAATGGGGCGACTTGACCCAACTGCCCGACGGCCAATATGTGACCGAAGAGCAGCTCGCTCAAATCACCGGGCGCAAGCCACTTACCCACAACCTCATACGCCAGCTCGTGAAGAGCATCATAGGGCGCTACCGCCAGATTCGCTCGGAGCTGCCCGCCATCGACCCTGATCTCCAACCCTATTATTCTATCAACCGCCTTGACGAGCTTGATTGCCGCTCGCTTGAGGAATTTCTGATTTCGGGGTGCGCCATACAGCGCATCGTGGCCGAAAACCGCTTCGGACGCCAGGGAGTGTGGGTCGACAACGTATCGCCTGAGCGCTTCTTCGCCAACCGCCTTACCGACCCCCGTGGGTGGGATGTGGAGATAATTGGCCAAATCCACGACATGAGCCTGTCGGAAGTGATGATGCGATTCGCTCACGGCGACCGCCGCACCGCCGCCGCAATCGCCTCCATATACTCCACCCAAGCACACGCCCACCCCACAACATCGCAATTTTTCAACGCCCCCGACGGCCGTTGCCGCGTGATTGAAGTGTGGACCCTCGAAAGCGCCACTACCATCGACAACACCACCCCCACGGAGCCACAACTGCGCATGGGCACCCAGTGGCGTGTGCGCTACATAGCCCCCGACGGCCAGCTGCTCGACACTACGCTGTCGCCCTACCCTCACGGCTCACACCCCTACACCATCAAGCTATATCCGCTCACCGACGGTGAGATACACCCCTTCGTCGAGGACATCATCGACCAGCAGAAGTATATCAACCGACTCATCACTGTAATCGACCACGTGATGGCCACATCGGCCAAAGGCGCGCTGCTATTTCCCATAAATCAAAAGGCTTCCGACATGACCTGGGAGCAGATCGGTGAACGCTGGAGCGTGACCGGCGCTATCATACCTTACAATCCTCGACCCGGGGAGCCCGCTCCGCAACAGATCATCACCCCCAACACCGATCTTGGTGCCTACCGCCTGCTCGACCTCGAAATGAAGCTTTTCGACAATATTTCGGGTGTGGGCGACGCCCTGCTTGGTCGCAACGTATCACCCACCACAGGGCAAAATCTCTACGAAGCCCAAGTGCGCAACGCCACGATCTCGCTACTCGACATCATAGAAACATTCAACGCATTCGTCGACGAACGAAACGAGAAAATGATACGTTCTAATGTAATTTTACAGTGATGGGCAATTATTTTACCCATATTGTGTGGTAATTTTACACCGTAATTACAACAATCATGCCTAAATCATCACTACAATTACAACGCCGTCGAGATTTTTTGCGAGCCTGCGAAGCCACAGTCGCCAATGCCCCGCTCCACCAGCGCCCCGCCACAGTGGAATCGATTGTAAGCCGCACGGTCAACTCCACAGCCCCGGGCTACTATGTGGAGTTTGACACGGCTCGCAAGGTGCTCTACACCTACTTCAGCCGCGGCACCCTACCAGCCACCACCCCTCACCGCCGCGCCATGTGGCAGGAGCTGGCCCAGCGCGTCGACCGCTACCGTGAGCGCGGTTGGACACTCACCGACGCCCTCACCCGCGTGCTATCCGAGGGGAGTGCCTCAAGCTTCTTCATGGCCGAGTCGACAGCCTGCCGCGAGCTACGCTCACACCGCCGTTCATTACTTAACAAAAAATAATATGATCACACTATCCATCTCGTCAATCGCGGCGAGCATACACGCCCTCACGGCGCTCGCCGCTTTCACCTGCCAACAGCGGCAGGAGATACCCACCGTGCTCACCCCCGACCGCAACAACGCCCTCGCCCCGCTGATAGCCGACAGCGCAACGAGCATTGCCGCCCAACTACACCTCACGGCAGCAATCGATGGCGACATCATCACCATCGACTGCGACACACGCTGCCAGCAGATGGCGTCGGCTATGGCCGAGGTAGTGCGCTGCCAGGTGTTGGCGCAAATTTACGCCATCTCCAATCCGCAGGGAGCCGTCGCATGGCAACAGTCGGCCAGCAACGCGCTGCGTAGCCTCACCTCGATAGCCGATGACATCCCACCCGCCTCGCATAGCGCTACATCGGCCACAATCACCCCCACATTTTACTGAATGAGCCGATAATTTCGTATATTCGCGCAGTAATGACCAAATAATACCATCATGAAACATCTATTTCTATCCATCGCATTGTGCCTAATGGCGGCCCTGAACGTCATAGCCGCCGATGAGCAGCCTCTGCGCTATATCGACGCACAAGACCTGCGCATAATCAACAAAGGGTGGGACAACACCCTGCGCGACTACACCCGCATACCGGCCTACCTGAAAGATAGCGTGCGTCCCGAGCTGTGGGAGCGTTCGCAATGCTCGTCGGGCATCGGCGTGAGATTTGCCACCGACTCCAAGCGCGTGGGCGTGAAATACCGCCTGCTGTGGAATACCCACATGCTCCACATGGCCGACACCGGCCTCAAAGGCACTGACCTGTATATACTCGAGGGTGACTCGGTGTGGCGTCATGTCAACACCAACCGCCCCAACGCCGACGCCGAGAAATGGTGCGAAAAGGTGTATGTAGAAAACCTTGCCCCCGGCATGAAGGAATTCATGATATATCTACCCCTCTACGACGGCGTGGAGGAGCTTTACGTAGGTGTTGACTCTACAGCCACCATCACCGCCGGCGACCCCAAGATAATCGATAAAAACAAGAAAATCGTAGCCTACGGCACCTCGATACTGCAAGGTGGCTGCGCATCGCGCACGGGCATGGCCGCTACCAACATCATAAGCCGCGACCTCAACTGCGAGGTGGTCAACATAGGCATATCGGGAGAGGGTCGCATGGACCAATGCATGGCGCGCGCAATGGCCGAAATAGCCGATGCCGACCTCTTCCTGATTGACCCGGTGCCCAACTGCACGGAGATGATGTGCGACACGCTCACCTACGACTTTGTGAAAATACTGCGCACAGCTCGCCCCGAAGTGCCTATCGTAATGCTCGAAGGCCCGATGTATCCCTATGGCCGCTACGACTCATTCTTTGGCAACTATCTGCCCAAGAAGAACGCCGCTTTTCATCGCAACTATGAGCGTCTGATGGCTGAGAATCCCAAAAATCTGTATTACGTGACCAACGAGGACCTCGATGGAGCCGCCGACGATGGCACTGTAGATGGCATTCACCTCACCGACTTGGGATTTCTACACTATGCCGACAAGCTCACACCCATATTAGGGGAGATACTCGGCATCACTCCCGGCCCGAGGTAAGGCGCTTTAAGGCTTTCTTAAGCCTGCGCTTCCGGTTGACCTGACGCCAGAAGGCATCAAACTGGGCATGCGCCTCGGCCGTCACCGCAGCCACATCGTCGCCCGAAGCATGGGCATAGGCTGCGGCGAGCATGTCGACCTCGTCAGGCGTGCAAGGCATGGCACGGAAGTTGCCCATAAGCCGGCTATGCGACTTTACACCAAATTCCATCCTGTTGAGATCAACATGGCTGAAATGATACACTCCCTCGGCATCGCGCACATAGAGCACGTTGCCGGGGGAGAAATCTTTTACGAGCACACCGGCTCGGTGCAGTCGCACCATCTCATGCCCAAGTGCGTCGAGCAATTCAGGCAGATGTGGCTGCTTGTCGAAGTAGCGCATGTCGCGATGATCGGCGCTCAGCAGCGCGCACAGGTAATACGACCTCAACAGACGCCCTCCGCTACTCACCTCCACATAGGCGTAAGGCTCGGGAGTGCCGAATCCGAGACGGCGCAACTCCATGGCATTCTCATAGCTGCGGCGCGCCTTGCTCTTGCGCAGATTGGTATAAACCAACGAATTGACAAAACTGGGCCGATGAAAATCCTTAACCACCACCTCGCCAACGCCCTCACCACCGTCGACCACGTAAAGGCGGTTGCGCCCATCGTAGATCACGCGGGCTCCGGCAGGCTCACCGTCGAGAGCAAGTAGCTCGGCAAGCTTCCCGACACCCGGATACTGAGGGTTTACAACGATGCGGGTTTTATATCTATTTTTCACTTCGCGCACAATTTAAATAGAGGGGGAACTTATGGAAACTGCTGAAATAAAATAAAAATGGTGCGCCATCCTGACGCACCAAGTAGCCCATAGGAGAATCGAACTCCTCTTTCAAGAATGAAAATCTTGCGTCCTAGCCGATAGACGAATGGGCCAACAGAAAAGTTATGGCTACCTATTCAGCACGCCGGCAATTAGCCGAGCTTGTTGATATAGAGAGCGAGCTTGCTCTTGAGGTTGGATGCCTTGTTCTTAGAGATGGTCTTCTTAGAAGCGAGGCGGTCGAGCAGCGAAGTCACCTTGGGAAGCTGGGCAAGAGCCTCTTCCTTGTTGGTCATGGCGCGGAGACGACGCACGGCGTTGCGTGCGGTCTTGGCGTAATAGCGATTGCGCAGACGACGGGCTGCTGATGAGCGGATTCTTTTGAGTGATGACTTATGGTTCGCCATTATTCTTCTTTCGATTTACGGTTAATTATTAATTGGGTAGCCCATAGGAGAATCGAACTCCTCTTTCAAGAA
>CAMWOD010000046.1 GCA_947175715.1 uncultured Porphyromonadaceae bacterium | reverse complement strand
CGCTGGCGGGAGCGCCGCGCCTCATCCAACATTACATCATGCCTCCGGCACTCCGGGATTTAGGGGAGCAGCATACCCCGCGTTCGGGCTGACGCCCATCACACGGGGTTCGGTACTATATCGCCGCGCTGCGGCTCAACATCGAGGCGATTAAAGCAATTAGAATAATTGGAGTAATTGGGAAAAGAGCTGCGGAGCAGCGATATTGTATCGAACCCCACACGATGCGTAGCGAGTGTGGGGAGGGAGCCCCACCATCATCATGAGCCTCGGAGAGGCGATGTAATTGCCTGAGACAAAGGCCGGCATCTACGCAGCCGAGATTGTGCGTGGGTGGCACATGTTCCGCAAGCTGCGTGCACCTGACGGCGCACTTGCATGCGGCTAACGTGACCCTCGGCCCCGCCGCGCATTGCCGCAGATGCCACGCATCGCGGCAAGCTATTTCATGCGGACGCGAAGAATCGGGCGGCAAACAATTTCATGCGGACGCGAAGAATCGCGTCCCTACTTGGCACTCGGATGGCTTTGTATATGCCACGCTGTGGCTCAATCGGAGTAATTGGAGTTATTGGAATTATCGGACGAATCTGATCTATTGGACGATTCGGACGAGTTGGGGTGAGGGGAATTTTGGGTGATTGGAGTGTGATTTTTGGGGGATGGATTTTCGTATTAGGGAAATTTTAAGTATTTTTGCATTGATAGCCACCGATGTGGATTGTTATAATATAGAATTAAAGTATAATAAGATATGGAACGTATTGAACCTGGAAAATATGTGGAACTCGGCTACGACTTGTATGAGCTGACTCCCGATGGAAATGCTAAACTTGTGCATCAAACTGATGTTGAAGATCCTGAACGCATCATATTCGGCGTGACTCAAGGGATGATTCGTCCTCTTGAGCAGGCTATAGAGGGCTTGGAGCCTGGTGGTGAGTTTAACGTGGATGTGAAAGCTGCCGAGGCTTTCGGACCGCACGACCCTGAGCAGGTGGTGACCCTCGATCGTGAGCTGTTTCTGGTAGATGGCAAGTT
Source organism: uncultured Porphyromonadaceae bacterium (assembly GCA_947175715.1). Classification (GTDB taxonomy): domain Bacteria; phylum Bacteroidota; class Bacteroidia; order Bacteroidales; family Muribaculaceae; genus JAJPXC01. The sequence continues at coordinate 6,275 of CAMWOD010000046.1, read as the reverse complement.
TGACGACGAGATGATAAAGGTGGGCGAATATGTGCCTATGATGACTGCCGACGGTTACCGCATCAATGGACTGGTGACCGAGGTTACCGACAAGGATGTGAAGATGGATTTCAACCATCCGTTGGCCGGTAAGGATGTACGCTTCAGCGGCAAAATCCTCACCGTGCGCGATGCCACCCCCGAGGAGTTGCACCCCACTTGCGGTTGCGGCAGTTGCGGCGGCGGTTCGTGCGGCGAGGGTGAATGTGGCTGCGGTGACGATAACAACAGCTGTGGCTGCGGCTGTAAATGATAAGTGTAGACAATATCACTCGACGTTACGGCAATCTGGAGGTGCTGAAGGGTATCACTCTCAGCATCGCCAGGGGTGAACTTGTGTCGATAGTAGGCCCCAGCGGGGCCGGAAAGACTACCTTGCTTCAAATAATCGGCTCGCTGGAGCGTCCTGACACTGGCACGGTGGTGTATGAGGGTGAAGGTGATATATTCAAGCTCAACGACGCGCGGCTGGCACGTTTTCGCAACCGCAACGTGGGGTTTGTGTTCCAGTTTCACCAGCTGCTCCCTGAGTTTACGCTGCTTGAGAATGTGATGATGCCCGCATTGATAGGGCACACATCGCGTGGAGCGGCTGAAGACCGTGCCAAGCAGCTGTTGGACTACTTAGGATTGTCGCATCGACTGGATCACCGTCCCAATCAGGTGTCGGGAGGTGAGCGTCAGCGTGCCGCCGTGGCGCGTGCGCTCATCAATGAGCCCAAGGTGCTCCTTGCCGACGAACCCTCGGGTAGCCTCGACTCGTCGAATCGCCGCGAGCTGCACTCACTGTTCATGCAGCTCAACCGCGAGATGGGTCAGACTATAGTGATAGTGACTCACGACGATACTTTCGCGGCCGATTCACACCGTATAATCACCCTTGAAGATGGTAGGGTAATAGAATAGTAGATATGGGTAGAATCGCAGCTATTTTGATTGCAATGGTATTGCTGCTTACTGGGTGTGCCGACAATGGCGACCCCGGAGTGCAGCCGGTGGTGCTATACGATGTGGTGGAGCTGACGCAGAATGATGCCAATGGCTCGCAATTTCTGCTCTACCATGGCGAAGGTGAACCGGTGACTCTGACCTACGACCGCTACATCGGCGATAAGACAGCGATAGGAGAGAGCCTGCTGATATGCTACGTCCCTGCAAATGGTGAAGCATATAAGTCAGGCCCAATAGAGCTGCGTGGAGCCTACGCCATTACCAATGTGGCGATGGAGCTGGAGATGCCGTCGATGATAGAAGGGTGGGACGCCGACCCTGTGTATCTCGAATCGATGTGGCTTGCGGGCTCGAAGCTGAATGTGCGTTGCCGCCTGCCGGTGAGCGGCGAGGCGCGCAGGCTTGCCCTTGCAGCCGATGTGACAACGCTCGGCGATGCGGTGCCACAGCTTTACCTGGCTCACAATCTCAGCGACGACACACCCACCTACGACCGCAACTACTATATATCATTCGACATCAGCTTGCTGATGGGAACCCACATGTACGAAGGAGTTGACATACACGTCAATAACGCCAACCTACCCACATCATTGTTTCACATAAGCTTTTAATTAACGCATAGTGGCCACAAAAATCGTTGAAACCCCGCTGATGAAGCAATATGTCGAGATGAAACGCAAGCATCCCGACGCCGTGCTTCTGTTTCGTGTGGGCGACTTTTACGAAACATTTTCCGACGATGCCATCGCAACCTCCGAAATACTCGGAATCACGCTGACACGCCGAGCCAACGGGGCGGCACAGTACGTAGAGCTCGCAGGCTTTCCCCATCATGCTCTCGACACATATCTGCCCAAATTAGTGCGCGCGGGCAAGCGCGTGGCGATATGCGAGCAGCTTGAGGATCCCAAGCTCACCAAGAAGCTGGTAAAACGCGGCATCACCGAGCTCGTAACCCCCGGAGTTTCTATTAACGACAACATACTCGACCGTAGCGAGAACAACTTCCTGGCCGCTGTGCACTTCGACCGCAACGAAGTGGGTGTGGCTTTCCTTGATATATCCACTGGCGAATTCTTAACCGCTCAAGGCGATTCCGACTATGTGGAGAAGTTGCTCAACAACTTCGCTCCCAAGGAGGTGCTGATAGAGCGCGGCAACCGCGATCGTCTGGCCGACACCTTCGCAGGCAAGTACATGACCACTCAGCTCGACGACTGGATATTCACCACCGATGCGGCCATGGAGCGGCTGCTCAAGCAGTTTGAGACAGCGTCGCTCAAGGGGTTTGGCATCGAGGGTATGCCCCAGGCCATCATAGCCTCAGGGTCGATACTATATTATCTTGATCAAACGAGCCATACACAGACGAGCCATATCAACCGGCTGATGCGCGTCGAAGAGGACCGCTACGTGCGTCTCGATCGTTTCACCGTGCGCAACCTTGAGTTGCTCGCACCCCTTGGCGAGGGTGGCAAGAGTCTACTCGACATCATCGACTATACCGTCAGCCCCATGGGAGCACGCATGTTGCGCCGCTGGCTCATCTTCCCGCTCAAGGACCCGACTGCTATTAATAGGCGCCTTGACGCAGTGGAGCAATTTTTGCGCGACAGCGACTCACGCATTGCCATCACCGAACAGCTCTCGGCCATTGGCGACCTGGAGCGTCTTATCTCCAAAGTGGCCGTTGGCCGAGTGACACCCCGCGAGGTTGTGCAAATCAAGGTAGCACTCTCGGCTATCGAGCCCATAAAGCGTATATGCATGCACTCGGCGCAAGAAAGTCTGCGCGACATAGGGCAGCAACTCAACCCGTGCACACCCATCCGCGACCGTATCGAAGCTCAGATTGAGCCCGATGCTCCGGCATTGCTTGGTAAGGCCCCCGTGATACGCCGCGGGGTGAGCGAGGAGCTCGACCAGCTGCGCGACATAGCATTTCAAGGTAAAGACTACCTGCTGCGCATACAGCAGCGCGAGATAGCCGCCACCGGCATACCGAGTCTCAAGATAGGGTATAACAACGTATTCGGCTACTATATAGAGGTGACCAATACCCATAAGGATAAAGTGCCCACCGAGTGGATACGCAAGCAGACACTTGTCAACGCCGAGCGCTACATCACCCAGGAGCTTAAAGAGTATGAGGAGAAGATACTCACTGCCCAGGAGCGCATATCGGCCCTTGAAGCTCAGCTCTACACCGACTTGGTGGGGCAATTGTGCCAATACGTGTCGACCATACAGCTCAATTCGCAGCTGATAGCGCAGCTGGATTGCCTCACATCGTTTGCGCTGGCAGCAATTGACAATCGATACAACCGTCCGCAGGTCGACGACTCGATGGTGATTGACATAGTGGATGGGCGTCACCCAGTGATTGAGAAGCAGCTCCCTCCAGGAGAGCCATATATAGCCAACTCCGTGAAACTCGACAACGACAGCATGCAGGTGATGATGATTACCGGCCCCAACATGTCGGGTAAGTCGGCCCTGCTGCGCCAGACAGCCCTGATAGTGCTTATGGCACAGATAGGCTCATTTGTACCAGCCACATCGGCCCATATAGGGTACGTCGACAAGATTTTCACACGTGTTGGAGCTTCCGACAACATTTCGCTGGGAGAATCGACCTTCATGGTGGAGATGAACGAAGCCGCATCAATCCTCAACAACATGAGCCAGCGGTCGCTCATACTATTCGATGAGCTGGGACGTGGCACATCGACCTACGATGGCATCTCAATAGCTTGGTCGATAGTAGAGTACATTCACGAGCATGGTGAAATACACCCCAAGACGCTCTTTGCCACACACTACCATGAGCTCAACGACATGGAGCGTACTTACAAGCGCGTGGTCAACTACAATGTGTCGGTCAAGGAGATTGACGGCAAGGTGGTGTTCCTGCGCAAACTTGCCCCCGGCGGATCGGAGCATAGCTTCGGCATACATGTGGCCCGCCTTGCGGGAATGCCCAAGTCGATAGTGAATCGTGCCAATCAAGTGCTACGCGACCTTGAGCGCAATACCTCGCAACTCAAGACCGATACCGCGGCTATCAGCACGCCGGCAACGACATCCGACGGCGTTCAGCTGAGCTTTTTCCAGCTCGACGATCCCGTGTTGGAGCAGGTACGCGACGAAATATTGCATCTCGACATCAACCGTCTTACACCCATGGAGGCCCTCAACCGTCTCCACGACATCCGCCAGATACTTACCGGCAAATAGCACGCGTGGCTTGCGCATCAGCGACGAGCTGCTTGCGCAGAGCGTCAATCGATGGGAAGCGCATCTCCGGGCGTAGCCGCTCAATGAGCTGTAGTGTGAGCTGCTGATGGTAGATATTACCGTCAAAATCGATGATGTGGGCTTCGATGCTTTGGGGAGAGTCGGGTCGGTCGACAGTGGGCCGGTGACCGATGTTCACCATCACCGCATGCCGCATATCGCCGACATTGACATAACCGGCGTATACCCCCGTGGGCGGTATAAGCTTCAGCTTGGAATCAATAGCCATATTGGCTGTGGGAAAGCCAATTGTGCGTCCAAGAGCCTTGCCGTGTTCTACGGTTCCGGTGATGGGGTAGGGATGACCGAGCAGTTGTGTTGCATCGCTTATTTTCCCCTCAGCTACGAGCTTGCGAATAGTGGTGGAGCACACGCGTCCTTGTTGACATGGTGATAACTCATGTCCTTCTATCAGCACTATATCCAGTGACCGGGCTATTTTCTCCAATTCCTCACCATAGCCTAAGTGGTCACTCCCCAAGTGGTTATTGAATCCCAACATGAGTGCCCCTACATTGTAATCGTTGCGGAGCATCAATAGGAATTGCTCGGCGGTGAGCGATCGCAGATGAGAGTCGAAATCGATTACAATTACCTGATTTACAATATTGCGCAGCAGCGATATATGTTCGGCAGGAGATGTCAGTAACTTGGGTGAGCGAGTGGGGTCGATGATAGCAAGAGGATGATTGCTGAATGTAACGACAGCGGGGGTCATACACAGCCGAGCAGCCTCGGTTTTGAGCTGTTGCAGCAGCAGTTGATGCCCCTTGTGAACACCATCGAATGTGCCCACCGTCACTATAAGTTTATTCTGCTCGCCCTGGCTCATTTCATCGCTTGAAGTTGGCTATGATTTCGGCAAACTCGCTACCGGGAGGCACCAGCGCAGTCATGAAGCCGAGCGTGGCTGCAGCGTCGAGATTGGCTTGCGAATCGTCGAGAAAGAGAGTTTCCTCGGGCTCGATACCCAGCTTATCAATAGCGTAACGGAATATTTGAGGATCGGGCTTCATAGTCTTGGCTTCGAATGAAGTGACGATGCCATCGAAGTAATCCTCGCGGCAAAGCCCCTCCTTGGTAAATTCCTCTTTGATTTTCCCATCCCACATTATGGGATTGGTGTTGGAAAGAAGGTAGATTCTATTGTCGGCCCGCAGTTGGCGCAGCTGGCGTAGGCGATGCTCCGGTATGCCAACCAAAAATTGGAAAAAAGCATCATCAATCTGCGAGTCGGTGACATCGGCGGGTAGATATTCACGCAGCGTAGCACGAAACTCAGCGGGTGATATCTTGCCGCTTTCGATCAACATAAACGGTCCTTGCTGCACGTAGTCGCCGAGAAACTGCTCGGGATGTGCCATGCCCAGGCGGCGGTAGGCATCGACACACCGCTGGCGCTCTATATCCATTATGACACCGCCAAGATCAAATAGAAGATTCATAGTACATTTAATATTGTTAAGCCATCGCGCATAGGCAGAATCACTACTTCTACGCGCGGATCGCGTGCTACATAGTCGTTAAACTCAGCCACCCCGCGGGTAAGGGCATCCTTATTATTGTCGAGATCTACGACTTTTCCAGCCCACAGAGTATTATCGGCCAGGATGAATCCACCGCGACGCATCCGAGGCAATATCATCTCGTAGTAGCGGATATAGTCGCGCTTATTGGCATCAATCACAGCCATATCCCACTCTCCCGGCAGTTGTGGCACTATCTCCAGTGCATCGCCGATGTGAAGAGTCACATGCCGTCCGGCGGGGTCGAGCTCAAGCTGCTCGCATATCACATCTTCCATCTCATCGTCAATATCGATGGTGTGAACCTGAGCGTCGGGGTTGTCGAGCCCCTGAGCAATACAGAGTGCTGAATATCCCACATAGGTGCCGAGCTCGAGCACACGCTTGGGTGCAATCATCCGTGTGAGCATCTTGAGCACCCGCCCTTGCAGGTGGCCCGAGCACATGTGCCCATAGAGT
>CAMWOD010000045.1 GCA_947175715.1 uncultured Porphyromonadaceae bacterium | reverse complement strand
TTGGGGGAGAATGGGGGATTTGGGTGCATGTTGTGGCATGTGTGTGAGTTGGGTGTGTTTATGAATCAAAACATTGATATTGAAAGTGTCAAATGTTGTTAACTGCAGGTGTGATTTGGGTTTTCCTATCGATTTATTTTGTATCTTTGCAGGCCAATAATTATTATGGCTTGCTATGTCGGGACGATATATAGATTTAGCAGGGTGTAATGATTTAACACTTTTAAAACAGAAGAACGTTCCAATAAGGTGCATGCATATCAATAAGATTCGGAATTTTGTAATTTTCAAATAGACTAATCCTATCAACACTCAATACCGAACACAGCCGTAGTGCGATCTGCCTTAGAGAACCGACAACTTAATAGAACAGAGAGAATTAAATAATGTGTCAACTTGTTTTTAAGCTGAAACAACTAATAAATATATTATTGGCGGCGATAATGGTGGTCGTTCTTGTGGCCTGTGGCAGTGATGAGCCCGGCAATGAGGCGCCCGATCCCTACGATCCTGTCGGTGATATAGCATTTATTGCAGTCAACATCCAGGATGCCAATGTTTTGGGTCGAGCGACTACCGATGGTGGCTTTGCATATGGTACGCCTGAAAATGAATCGAAAATCAATAACGCCCATTTCTATTTCTTCGACGAAAACGGTGTTTATACCGAGCTTGAGGCTTCGATATGGCGCGAGGGGGGTATGAATCCTGCATATCCCGATGCAAATGTAGAGCATTTCGGCAAGAATATTATCGTGCTCCAGGGGTTACAGGCCGTGGGGTATCCCAAATACATGCTCACTGTTATCAATGCTCCGGTCAACTACCATCCCGAGGCTACTCTTGAAGCCACGGCCAAGGCTTTGGCCAGTTGGGGTGAGACGGCTAACTTCATGATGACTACAACCAGCTATTATGGAGGCGCAAATGCTAATCATACCGACAAGTATTATTATGCTAACGTGCTGCAGCCCGAAAACTTCTTGAAGCAGACTCCCGGGTCAGACCCTACAGCTTCAGGGGCCAACGGCGGTGCTCAGTATGTAAATGTATATGTAGAGCGTCTTGCCGTGAAGGTTCAGGTGACGCTTGACGCCTCGCTCGAGTCGAAGACTCTGCCGGATGGCTCGGTGATTTATGCGCTTCCTGTGACAGTTGCCGGTGGCGATAATACTAATCACGAGGGTTCTGAACAGAATGTCGCTGAAACTAAGCTCTACGCTAAGTTCAGCAATTGGGGCTTAAACGTCACCGCCAAGAACTCTTACGTGTCAAAGAATCTCGACGGCTGGAACGCTGAAACCACTTTCCCGGCATGGGGTAACACAAGTACATGGAATGCCGGACTTTTCTTCCGCAGCTTCTGGGGAAAGAGCGTCGGCTACGGTAAAGACATCAGCGAGGATACCCACAATTTTGTAACTTATAATGATCTTTCCGTTCCGTTCGCTAAGGGTGAAAATGCGGCTGTTGCGGCTTACTGCAATGAAAACACCAACATTCCGAGCAAGATCAACACCACGGTTACAGAAATGATCGGGGGCGTACCGACCCAAGTGGCTAAAGTGGATCACTCTAAGGTTACATCCGTGCTACTGCAGGCCGAGCTGTGCGATGAAAATGGTAGCGGGTTGACAATGGTGCTTCACAATGGCGTGCTTTTCTTCGAAGATGCGTATGTCAGGTATGTGCTCAACCTTGCAGGCCCGTTCTACACCAGGTCGCAAAACGCTGATGGTGAAACCGTGTTCACTAAGTACACATCGACTGCTGGCTTTACTTGCTCGCACAGCGACGCTTCGGCCACCAAGGTGGTGTGCGCCGACCCCACAGCACTCACCGGTGTTGAGCTATGGAAGATAAAGAGTACGGCAATCGACCTGACAAGCGAGGATAGCTTTGAGCCTGTTTCGGTTGACAGTTTTATAGCTGCCGTCGATGCCGCGCAGGCAGGTCGTGAAGCGACACGTTACAACAACGGCGCTATGTACTACAACATTCCTATCGGCCACCAGGCCACCGTAGGCAACACCATCGATATGGAGGGCTACTACGGCGTGGTGCGTAACCACTGGTATAAGCTCAACATTACCAAGATCATGCGTATCGGTGTAGCTGTCAACAACCCCGAAGAGATTATCATTCCGAAACCTGAAATTCCCGAATATTATCTCGGTGCCGACATCAACATCTTATCCTGGAAGGTACTTGACCAGGATGTGCCGCTCAACTGATGATGTGATGTAGACATCGCGATGTATATATGCCATATTTTGTAATAGAATAGAATGCTCCAACCAAAGCTTAGACATATTTCAGCTTCGATCACGACAGGTGCGCAATGGTGCCTGTCGAAGGTCGTTGTGGCTATGTGGCTGGTTGTTGTGACGGTTCTGATGGCAGGGTTTTCATCATGCTCTTCATCGTCCGACGAGCCCGACAACGGGGGAGGTGACGACTATGAGGGCACATGCGAACTTGGGCTTTATATCAAACTGGGGGAAACCACTGGCAATATAGGCCGTGCGACTCCCGCAGGCGACTATGACCCCGGACAGGGTTATGAAAACTATATCCATATCGCCGGTGACACACCCGATTATCGCGTATATCTGCTCGATACCTCCAACCGCCTTATCGAGGAGATAGCCGATGCTGATATCATGCTGGTCAGCGCGGCTCCAGGATCGAAGACCTACGAAATGCGCTTTGAAGTCAGCAAAGCCTTCTACGACATCTACAATAACAGCAGTTTCAAGCTGCTGATGCTCGCCAACTGGTATGGCAGCTATCCCACCGGCCTTGTGCCCGGAGAGAGCACGCTTGCTGATATCGTAGAGTCGCAGGCTGCAGTAGCCGACTATGGCACGGCATGGCCGGCCGAGCTGACTGCCGATTCGCGCATTCCGATGTTCGGAATCGTGCAGTTTGACAACGTCGAGCTGCGACCTATGTCACTGGTCATGCTCCATGACAAGCTCCATCTGCTGCGTGCGTTGGCCAAGGTAGAGGTGCTCGACAATCCCGTAAGTGAAGATGAAATACAGAGCGTAACGTTGACCCGCTACAACACCCGTTACGCCATGGCTCCAGCCGGGGTGAAACATCAGGACGACTATGTGAAAAACAGCTATGAGGCCGATTACAACTCATCGCTGACAATACCAGAGGGGAGTGAATCGGATGTACCGCTCTCGTTCTCGCGCAATGCCGATGGCAGTTTTGTGTGCTATGTGCCCGAATTTCTCAACGTAGGCCGCAGTGATAGTGAAAAGTCGCGACTTTTGGTAGGCTATTCCGACGGCAGTACATATTATGTTGACTTCAAATACTATCAGAAACCACCTGCCGGCAGCAATGTAGGCGATGCCTTCGACCTGCGCCGCAACTATTGGTATCGCTACACACTGTCGCGTACAAATGAGTTTGATATCCAGGTTGTCGTAGTGCCCTATGCCGAGACCGTGCTCAATCCCGATTTCGGATTGCTGCCACCCATGCCTGATGATGATTTGAACAACTTTGAGCCTGTAGTCAATGTGTCCGACTCTACAGTGATTTACTACCGTAATCCTAAGACTGAAGCATGCCTTGCACCTGATAGAGCTACCGAAATCGATGATCCTACAAAGACACTTGATGCGGCAACTGGCTATCAGATAGTTCAGACCCGCTTCCCGGGACGAGGCAACGTAGTGTATTTCTACTACGACCCAAACCGCCAGGTGCAGCTTGCCCCCGACCGTAAGACATACGTGCGAACAGTCTTTTCAATCAACGAGCCAGGTTATGTAATCTACATTGAGCTGATGAATAAGGGTGGCAACATATTTGTGCCCACCGGGAAGGCATATTACTACCAAAGCTACACCGATGTGTGGTATGACGATATACCGACACGAGAAGATCTACCGCCCACGATAACCAATCCGTATCCAGCGCCTTAAACCTTTATTTCCACAAAGATAACATGCATAAGATTCAATATATATATTCGTTAATACTTACTCTTGCGCTTATGTCGCTATCGGCCTGTCAAGACGACTTCCCGGTCGGAGACTTCGTCATAGGCGAGGGTGAGGCTCTGGTCGAAGCCACTGTCAACTTCGTGCCCTTCGGCGACACGCAGTTGAGCTCGCGCGCTTCGGGTAGTGCTATTCGCGATATTGAGACACTATATATACTACGCTACAATACATCGGAAGAACTGGTGGCATGCGACAAGATTGACAATTTCAATGTAGTCAACGACAACAACAGCCGTCCCATGGGTGAAGCCGAGGGCACAGTATCGGCTGAGAGCAATACCGCCCGCGCCACATTCCGGATGCCGATTCCCTACGGTCGGTACTATATATATGCTGTAGCCAACATCGATATAGCCTCGGAGTGGGGCGACCAATCCAACTACAATACGGTCGACAAGCTGCTCAAGCACTCAGTCACATGGACCGATGATGTCACACGCAACAATCAGATGTTTGGCTACTTTACACGTACCAACACCGCCAACGGCCACCGTGCGCCCGAAGCAGTGATAGTCAACAAGGAAAACACACATCTCAATGCCTGGGTAAAGCGTGTGGCTTCGAAAGTCACCGTGGCGTTCGACACCCGACAGCTCAAGGAGAATATATTCATCTATCTGCGCTCGGTGAGCATCCGCGATATTCCCGAACAAGCCTATATAGGCCGCGACAACACACCTGGTGAGCAAAACCGCGATATCTCCAATCATCTGCTTGACGGAGAGACTTTATATTTCGGCGGGGCAAACGCCAGCGAGCCATTATCACAGGCCAAATTGCACTATTCGAAGTGGGCAAAAATCGCCTCGGGTGACTCCATATTCGGATTCAACAGCGATAAAAATGGTGATCCCTCAGGCGATCTGTACAATACCGCACAGAAGCGACTTGCCTACGAGCATGGTGAGAATGTCGAAGCACTGTATTTCTATGAGAATATGCAGCATAAGGGGAAGTCGAAGAAGCAGGATGCCGACAACGATCTCGAAATCGACTTTCCCGAGCCCGATCAGACAAAACCCGGATCAGGTTGGAAAGACGAGAAACCTTTCGGCTCATACATCGAGGTAGAGGGCTATTATGTGTCGCAAGACTCGGTGCGACCGGGCCGCGGTGCGATACGCTATCGCTTTATGCTCGGTCAGGATACCGACACCGACTACGACGCTATGCGCAACCGCCACTACAAGCTCACACTCCAGTTCAAGGGGTATGCCAACGACTACGACTGGCATATCGACTATCAGGAGGAGGCAAAGCCTGGATCGGTAGCACCCGATACCGCCTACGTGTCATACTTCTACAACCAGTCACATTCTTACGTTGTGCGCAGCACACCACGCCCAGGGTACAAGCTGCAGTGCGTCGATGCGGTGATACTCCAGAACGAATGGCGCCCCGATGATGCTGAGGGTGTCGACGCGCGAGGATATGATGTCTACAACAAGAAGGCCTGGCGTATGCAGATGAACTCCGAAGGCTTCTATGTAAATCCAAAATACGACACAGATATAAATGACCCTGATCGCAAAATTAATGCACCCAACTGTGAATTTGGTTTCCTCTCTCTGCGTAAATCAGATACTCGTTCGTATGACTTTCATGAAGATCAGTCAGATACAGGTCTGACTAATCTTGTTTATAATGCCCGCCATGTATATTTTGATGCTGTGGAGAATGATACTGAAGGGTCTGACGGACGTCGCATTCTTGGCGATCCAAGTGTTCCGAGTGAGGCATTCCCACAGGATAATACACCGGAAACGGGCAAAACACTCGGCTCGGAACTTGATGGAACATATTCTGTACACCTTCAGATTAACAAGCTTAATGGAGAGCGTAACTACTCCATATTGGTGCCTCTTTACACCCGCGCCAAGTCGCTCGGTGTAAACTGGGCTGTATATACCGGTGGAAATCCTTATTTCGATCATATGCGCAAAGCCTACGTTCGTACGGTGATGCGTTTTGTGGCGCTCGACAGTTCGAAGGCCGACCAATACCCCCCTTACCAGGACACTTGCTACACCACGGTGATGCAGGTGCCGCGTATCGATAATCCGCGCGCTATTTATCGCAGGCACGACAACCGACAGCCTTTCAAAGTGCGCCTTATGTCAACCTTGCGTACGCCAATGGGCGACCAGAGCTATGAGCCCGTAGTGTCGCATGGCCCGTGGAGTGCTGAGATCGAGCGAGATCCCTACGGTCTTGTGAGACTTACCACTGGCTCGCAAGTAGCAACAGGCGAAGGAAACCGTGTAACCGGAAAGACAGAGTCAGAGATCAACTTCACCTATACGCCCAACCGCACCGTCGGCAGTGATCAGGCAATAGGTGCCATTATTACTGTGCGTTACAACAACAACCAATGCGTGCATAAGATTATCGTGCGCCAGGGTTATGGCCCTGTACAGTTCTCCAAGGGTGGTCTAAAGTGGTTGTCGTACAACGTATACTCCGATACCGAACTTACAAAATCACCCCTGTCGGTGGGTAGTTTCTTCCGCTACAACGGTAACACGCGTTATCCTATCGCCGAGTCAAACAATTATCGCACGGATTACGGCGGCAGATTCCAACAGGGCCAACGCCCAAATTGGGACGATCCATACGAGTTGGTCACCACCAATACGTCCAGGGTGTGGTACTGGGATAATATCTATCGTACAAATCAACCAACGATTGCTGCGGGAAAGGCGTTTTACGAAAACAATGTGCTTACGAAAAACGGCTATCGACTACCCACCGCAACAGAGGTAAAGAATGACTTGCTCGATAATAATGACGTGCAGATCGCCTTCGGAATCACTTATGGCGATGGAGCATCAGGCGTGCTTAGCACAAATGAGGCATCAAACTTCCGTGATTTAAAAAACACAGGACTACCAAGTGCGTGTGGTGTGCGGGGTGCTGTGGTGTATTGCCTCGGACACGGTGATAATATATTTTTCCCGTTCGGTGCTACAGGGTATGCCCGTCGAATAAATTATGAGTGGTATGCCGGATCAAATGGAAGCTTGGCCGGACGATATGGTTATGGTCTGCTTGCCTACGGCGACGTTACAGGCCGTCTGGGTGGCGATAATAATCCTGCAGCAGGCGGATCAAAGGGTAATACATATAATAAGATAACAGATAACTACCGTCCGTTGGCATATCGCTTACCCGATAACTATGGTGGCATTTATTGGGTTGACTGCGGCTTTGATACCTATGGTAAGGAAAACTTGGGGCTTGACTTCAACGCCACCAACAATCAGGTGAGCAATTACCCGACGGGTAACATGTTTAGAGAAAACGGTAGCGATGCCCTGCCTATACGTCCCGTCCTTCAGTAATTACTTAGTGAGATAGGGGGAGGATAGAAGCTCTTGTAAAGTGGGATTCTTGAGGGTGACGGTGCCGTCGGATGCCAGCAGGTAGATAGCGGGCATTGACTGTATGTAGTAGATG
>CAMWOD010000044.1 GCA_947175715.1 uncultured Porphyromonadaceae bacterium | reverse complement strand
ACCAGGCATTGGTGGGGGATAAGACCGTGATATTCCGCCTGATTGACGACCAGATGTACTGGCACATGATGGTGGGCGATGATTCGATGGCCGTATCGCGCGGTATAGCCCTGCACAAGATGATACGCCTGGTGACGCTGGCCACTATCAACGGCGGCTACCTCAATTTCATGGGCAATGAATTCGGGCATCCCGAGTGGATCGACTTCCCCCGCGAGGGTAACGGATGGAGCTATAAGTACGCCCGCCGACAGTGGGATCTGGTTGACCGTGAAGACCTGCAATACCGATTCCTTAACGCCTTTGACAACGCTATGATCAAGCTGGTGTCGGATGTCGGCAATTTCCAGGCACTCCCCGTGGAGAAGTTGTGGGACAAGGATGATGACCAAGTATTGGCGTTCAAGCGTGGCGACCTGGTATTTGTGTTCAACTTCTCACCATTCCGCTCATTCGACGACTACGGACTCCTTGCCCCCATCGGCAAGTACGATGTGGTGCTTTCGACCGATAGCCCCGACTTCGGTGGATTCGGCAATATTGATGAGAAGGTGGAACACCTCACAATGGCCGACCCACTATATACTCCCAACGGCGTAGAATGGCTGAAGCTCTACATACCGGCACGCTCGGCGATGGTGCTTCGGAAGGTGAATTAACCCCAACGCTTCAGGATTCACACATATTATGCTGAATTACATCTGGATAGCATTTTTTTTAATCGCATTTGCGGTTGCCCTTGGCAAGACTATCTTCACCGGCGACCTGCAGGTGTGGACCGACATCATGTCGGCCTCGTTCACCTCGGCAGGCACAGCCTTTGAGATATCGATAGGGCTCACAGGCGTGCTGGCGCTATGGCTTGGACTGATGAAGATAGGTGAACGCGGAGGCGTGATTTCTACCATGGGCAAGCTGGTGAGTCCGTTGTTCTGCCGACTCTTTCCAGGCGTGCCCAAGGGGCATCCGGCCATGGGTTCTATTTTTATGAACGTGTCGGCCAATATGCTTGGGCTCGACAATGCCGCCACCCCCCTGGGCCTCAAAGCCATGAAGGAGCTACAAGAACTCAACCAGGAGAAAGACACGGCTACCGACGCTATGATTATGTTCTTGGTGCTCAACGCTTCAGGGTTGTGTCTGATACCTATTTCCATCATGATGTACAGGGCGCAGGCAGGTGCCGCCAATCCCACCGACGTATTCATGCCGATATTACTCGCCACGTTCATTGCCACCTTTGTTGGTATCGTGGCCCTATGTCTCAAGCAGCGTATACGCCTCACCGACCCCGTGCTGCTTGCATGGCTCGGAGGGCTTGCCGCTGTGATAGGCACTATGGTGTGGTTTTTCTCGACTCTGCCACAGGAAGCTGTGCAAATTTATTCAGGATTTATAGCTAACTTCTTGCTGTTCACTGTGATAGTGGCATTTATCGTGGCGGGATTACGCAAACACATCAATATGTACGATGCCTTTATCGAGGGGGCCAAGGAGGGCTTCAAAACAGCCGTGATGATCATACCCTATCTGGTGGCCATCTTGGTTGCCATAGGCATGTTCAGAGCATCGGGAGCAATGGATGTCCTCACCCATGCCATGGAGCAAGGCGTGTCGGCTATTGGCCTTGATTCTGAGTGGGTGGGCGCATTGCCCACAGCGTTGATGAAACCCCTCAGCGGCTCCGGATCACGCGGCATGATGGTTGACTTGATGAACACCTACGGTGCCGATGCGTTTGTGTCGAAGGTATCGGCCGCTATTCAAGGCTCCACCGATACAATGTTCTACGTACTGGCCGTTTATTTCGGTTCGGTAGGGGTCACACGCACGCGCTACGCCGTGGGTTATGCACTGCTGGCCGATGTCACCGGTTCGATAGCCGGGATATTTGCCGCATATATATTCTTCAGCTGATGAGATACTTCCTCGCTGCCGGGGAGGCTTCCGTCGACTTACACGCATCGGAATTGAGCGAGCAGATCAAACGCCGCGATACCGAGGCCGAGTTTACATTTCTCGGTGGCGACCTTATGGAAAAAGCCGCCGGAGTGAAGCCTCTGATACACTACCGCGACATGGCGTTTATGGGTTTCTCGGAGGTACTGCGCAACCTGTCGAAGATATTTGGCAATCTCAGGCGGGCTAAGCAGGGCATCAGTGAGTCTGCGCCCGATAGGGTGATACTCGTCGACTACCCCTCGTTCAACTTGAAGTTGGCCCAATACGCCCATCAGCGAGGCATCAGGGTTGACTATTATATATCTCCCAAGATATGGGCCTGGAAATCGTGGCGCATCAAGAAGATACGCCGCTATGTGAGCCGTATGCTGTCGATACTTCCATTCGAACCTGAATGGTACGCACGCCACGGCTTTGAGGCCACATACGTTGGCAATCCATCGGTTGAGGAGATTGACCGACGACTTGAATCGCTCCCCTCCGAAGCGCGTCAACGCCGCCGCATGTTGCTTCTCGTGCCAGGCAGTCGTGTGGGTGAGATACGCAATAATCTGCCGATAATGGATGCCGTAGCCCGTCAATTCTCCGATTATGAGGTGATTGTGGCTGGTGCGCCAGGTATCGCACCTGATTTGTATGAAAAATACACCACTTATACCGTGGTTACGGGACGCACGTTCGAGCTGATGGCGCAGGCCACAGCCGCCCTGGTCACTTCGGGCACCGCTACACTGGAGTGCGCCCTTGCAGGCACTCCGCAGGTGGTGTGCTATCGTGCCAACGGCTCAAAGTTGAGTTACGACCTGTTTAAGCATATCCTGTCGGTGCCATATGTGTCGCTCCCAAATCTTATTACCGGCAAGCCAGTGGTGCATGAGGCTTTGCTGCACCTTTGTACACCTGAAATTGTGGCCACACAGTTGCGCGAAGTTCTCCCCGGAGCACCCGGCCATCAGAGGCAGCTCGATGGATATGCGGAGATGCGGCGCCTGTTGGGTCCAGCCGGAGCCGCCTCACGCGCCGCCGACATCATCACCAGTTAGAGTCAAAACTATAAATATCACCGATTATCGTACATACTGTGTCATGCAACAGAAAAAATTATTCCTCCTCGATGCATATGCGTTGATCTACAGGGCTTATTACGCCCTAATACGCTCACCCCACTTCACCACTAAGGGATTCAACACCTCGGCGATATTCGGATTCTGCAACACCCTCGATGAAATCCTTCGCAAGGAGAATCCCACACACATAGCCGTGTGCTTCGACCCCAAGGGAGGGCACACATTCCGCCATGAGCTCTACGACCAGTACAAAGCCAACCGCGATGCCCAGCCCGAAGATATCACACAGTCGGTGCCCTGGATCAAGCGCATACTTAAGGCTTATCGTATACCCATAGTGGAGAATCCTGAGTATGAGGCCGACGATATAATCGGCACACTCTCGCGTGTGGCACAGGCCGATGGCTATACCACCTACATGATGACCCCCGACAAGGATTATGGGCAGCTCGTCACCGATAATGTGCTCATGTACCGCCCAGCGTTGAAGGGGCAGGGTTTTGAGATACGCGGTCCTCACGAGGTGTGCGAACGCTACGGTATCGAGTTTCCTCACCAGGTCATCGATTTGCTGGCCCTTGAAGGTGACTCTATCGACAATATACCAGGATGTCCCGGTGTTGGCGAAAAGACAGCACAGAAGCTTATAGCAGAGTGGGGTTCGGTGGAAAATCTGCTCGATAATATCGACAAGCTCAAGGGCGCTCTGCAGCGTAAGGTGTCGGAAAATGTAGATATGATACGCCTGTCGAAAGTGCTTGCCACTATCCGCACCGATGTGCCTATCGATGTGAAAATAAGTGAGTTCGAACGCCGCGAACCCATCGTAGCCGAACTTCTTGATATATACTCGCAGCTCGAATTTCGCACCCTGGCTCGCCGTCTTACATCGGCCGACAATGCTCCCGATGGGACTTCTGGTTCACAAGCTACTACCACTCAAAGTGCATCAAGCTCGCAGCCGTCGCTCTTCGACCTGCCAGGCGATACCCCGCTTGAACCTGTGGCCACAATTGCCGATACACCGTCTACAATCTCGTTGAAAGAGGTGATCGACAATGCCCTTAAGCATGAGCGTGTGGCCATCGCCATCGATGCCGATGGTGCCGAGGCTATGACAGCCCGCTGGGTGGCGATAGCCATATCTTGCGCTGAAGGGGTGGTGGATTACTTCACCGTCCCCGCCGATGCTGCCCAACGCACTGAGTTTATGGCTCAGCTTAAGCCCCTGTTCGCTGGCAATAGCACAGTGATGTCGCACGACGTAAAGCGTGATATGTTGCTATTACGCCGCGAGGGTATAGAATGGAAAGCTCCATACTTCGACACCGCAGTGGCACATTACCTGCTGCAGCCTGAGATGCGCCATGCCTTGCACCTCGTTGCCACGGCTTACCTCAATATCCAGTCGCTCGAAACGGAACTGACTCTCTCGCAACAGGCCGACTTCATATATCGCCTTGGCCCGGCGCTCACCGCCGAGCTGCATACACAGGAACTATGGTCGCTGTTTACCGACATTGAGATGCCCCTTGTGCCCGTCCTTGCCGATATGGAGTGGACCGGCGCCCGAATCGATGTGGCTGAGCTTCATCAGCTATCGTTGCAGCTCACCGAACGCCTGCATCAGATGGAACAACAAGTCTACGAACTTGCCGGCGAAACCTTTAATATTGCCTCGCCATCGCAAGTAGGTGAGATTCTTTTTGGCCGCATGCAGCTCGATCCTAAAGCCAAGCGTACCAAAAAGGGAGCATACTCCACCACCGAGGAAATTCTCGAAAAATATGCCCCGTTGCACCCCATCGTCGACTTGATATTGAAAGTGCGACGCCTGCGCAAGCTGCTCACCACGTATATCAATGCGCTCCCCGAACTTATCAATCCTCGCACCGGGAAGATACACACCACATATAATCAGACTGTTACTGCGACGGGCAGAATATCATCGACCAATCCCAACCTGCAGAATATCCCTATACGCACTGAGGATGGGCGAGATATACGTCGAGCGTTTATCGCCGATCCAGGCCATCTGTTCCTGTCGGCCGACTACTCGCAAATCGAACTTCGACTTATGGCCGATCTGAGTCGCGATAAGGATATGGTGGGAGCTTTCCTGTCGGGCGAGGATTTCCACAGCGAAACAGCCGCCAAGGTTTACCACATACCCCTCGACCAGGTTACCGCCGACCAGCGCCGCAATGCCAAAACAGCCAATTTCGGCATTATCTACGGTATATCGGCATTTGGATTGTCGGAACGCCTCGGTATACCTCGACGTGATGCTAAGGAGCTAATTGATAATTACTTCAACAGCTATCCAGGTGTGCGCGAATACCTCGACCGTTGTATCAGTGAGGCCCGCGAACGCGGCTACGTCACCACAGTGATGGGGCGTAAGCGTTTTCTTCCCGAAATCAACTCGCGCAATGCCGTGGTGCGTGGATATGCCGAGCGCAATGCCGTCAACGCCCCCCTGCAGGGTAGCGCAGCCGACATCATCAAGCGCGCCATGATCGACATATGGCGCGAGCTGCGCGATAAGGGGCTTAAGTCGAAGATGATAATGCAGGTACACGATGAGTTGATATTTGATGTTGTGCCCGACGAGTTATCGCAGGTGCAGGAGATTGTGACACACCTTATGTCGCAAGCCTACACCGGCCTGGTGCCTCTCGAAGTGTCGGCTGGAGTTGGTACCAACTGGCTCGAAGCCCATTAAACAGAGATCGTAATATACTACTTTAAATCAGTGTTTTAGTGAAGATGGCCGACATGTGTGTCCGCTATCTTTCACTACATGTTGCGCCATATTTTTTCGATGAAATTAGGGGTTGTGAGAAAAGAAAAAAATTAGTAATTTTGTGGAGTTAAAACGGGGGGTAAACATGCCCTTCCCATAGCATTTAGAAATAGAAAGAATAACAAATATGGCAGAAAGAGAAGAAGAATATAGTGCGAGTAATATTCAGGTGCTTGAAGGCTTGGAAGCCGTGCGCAAGCGCCCGGCAATGTATATCGGCGATATTTCGGTAAAGGGTTTGCATCACCTTGTGTATGAGGTGGTTGATAACTCTATTGACGAGGCCCTGGCCGGTTTTGCCACTCATATCGATGTCACCATCAACGAAGACAACTCAATTACCGTGGTCGACAACGGCCGCGGTATACCCGTCGACATGCACGAGAAGGAGCATAAGAGCGCTCTGGAGGTAGTGCTCACAGTGCTTCACGCCGGCGGTAAGTTTGACAAGGGGTCTTACAAGGTGTCGGGTGGTCTTCACGGTGTGGGTGTATCGTGCGTCAACGCCCTTTCTACCTATCTGCGCGCCGAGGTGCACCGCAACGGCAAGGCGTATATGCAGGAATACTCGTGCGGAAAGCCCACCACCGAGCTCAAGATCATCGGTGAGAGCCAGCGCACAGGTACCAGCATCACCTTTAAGCCCGATGCTTCGATATTCACCGTTACCGAATACGATTACTCTACTTTGGCCAACCGCTTGCGCGACCTGGCATTCCTCAATGCCGGAATCACCTTGTCGCTCACCGATATGCGCGAACTCGATGCCGAGGGCAACCCACGTCGTGAAGTGTTCTACTCGGCCAACGGTCTGAGCGAATTTGTGGAATACATCGACTCTAACAAGGAGTCGCTTATCAACGACGTAATCCACCTCAACACCGAGCGCTCAGGCATACCCGTTGAGGTGGCCATGACCTACAACAACACTTATAACGAAAACGTATATTCATTCGTCAACAATATTAACACCATCGAGGGTGGTACTCACCTCACAGGATTCCGCCGCGGACTCACCTCGACCCTTAAGAAGTATGCCGACGACAACAAGCTGCTGGAGAAGGCCAAGGTAGAGATAGCCAGCGACGACTTCCGTGAAGGCCTCACCGCCGTGGTGTCGGTGAAGGTGATGGAGCCTCAGTTTGAGGGTCAGACCAAGACCAAACTCGGCAACAACGAGGTGATGGGCGCCGTGCAGACCGCCGTGAGCGAAGCTCTGCGCAACTACCTTGAGGAGCATCCCAAGGAGGCCCGTACCATCGTTGAGAAGGTGATTGTGGCCGCCCAGGCACGCCACGCTGCCTACAACGCCCGCGTGAAGATACAGCGTAAATCCCCTCTCTACGGAGGTGGACTCCCCGGCAAGCTCGCCGACTGCTCGAGTCGTCACGCCGAGGATTGCGAGCTCTTTATCGTCGAGGGTGACTCGGCAGGCGGTACAGCCAAGCAGGGTCGCGACCGTCAGTTCCAGGCCATTCTGCCATTGCGAGGCAAAATCCTCAACGTGGAGAAGGCCATGGACCACAAGATATTCGACAATGAGGAGATCACCAATATGTTCCGCGCCCTGCGTGTGAGCATCGGCACGCCCGACGATCCCAAGGAGGCCAACCTGGAGAAACTCGCCTACCATAAGATCATCATCATGACCGATG
>CAMWOD010000043.1 GCA_947175715.1 uncultured Porphyromonadaceae bacterium | reverse complement strand
AGGGTATTCCATCGATGTGATGCGTGGCAATGTCACTCCTACGCACAACCTTGTGGGATTTTTCACTTATATAGCGTTTTTCCCGCAACTCGTGGCAGGCCCTATCGAGAGTGCCCGCAATTTATTACCGCAGATTTTGAGAAAACGTCAATGGAACACTCAGCGTAGTGTCGACGGATTGAGGATGATTCTCTTCGGTCTGCTCAAAAAGCTGTGCGTGGCCGACATGTTGGCCATTTATGTTGACCGAATATTTTTTGCGGTCGACCTTTCACCTTTGCATGTACTTACAGGGGGCATATTGTTTAGCATCCAGTTGTATTGTGATTTCTCGGCCTATAGCGAGATAGCACGCGGCTGCGCTTCATTGCTTGGCATCCGCTTAATGGTAAATTTCCGTTTTCCACTGTTTTCACGCAACATACTCGAATTCTGGCGTCGATGGCATATATCACTGATGTTATGGTTTAGAGATTATGTATATATACCGTTAGGAGGAAACAGGAAAGGGAAATGGCGTACTATAATCAATTACACCGTTGTCTTTCTCCTATCCGGACTTTGGCATGGGGCAGCATGGAATTTTGTGTTTTGGGGAGCATATTGGACCATTTGCTACATCATCGGCAACAACTTGCTACGACTACAACGTCGCCCCGAAGGTTCAATCTCCTTGACTCACCTGCCCAACATCGTTCTGACGTTTGGTGTAGTGGCATTCGGATTCTACATATTCCGATGCGACAACGTACCTCTGATCATCACGGGACTTAAAAATATGTGGATATATCTGCTATTTTTCCCGTTTCTGTATCTCACTCTTAAGGGCTTGATACTCGTAATGAGGGGAGTAAAACTGAATATCACGATACTTGCAATGACCATAGTGGTCCTGTCAGTAGTGATGATTCTTGCTGTAGGAAAAGGAATCTACTTACTGAAATTTTGGTGGCTACTACCGGCTCTTATGGCGTTGGCCATCGAATGGAGCGACCGCAACAGTGAATACCCATTCAGCATAGTGCCACGACGCAGATACTCAAGATATTTGCTTTACTGGATGATGGGTACATTTATAGTCCTTAGTGAGCCTACACAGATGTCGTTCATATATTTCCAATTTTAGCATGACCGCAACCACCCGAGATATACTTCGCTTCTTGCTACGCACCATATTGGCCGGAGTTGTGGTGTTATTACCGTTCATTATATGGTATGCAGTCGCCGATCCGTTCAAGGTGTTAAAGCACTACGATGAGTATTATGACGACCCTGCCTTATACAATGCCCGCATTGGCCTTAACAAGGGAATGGTGACGGTTAAGACTTACCAAAACAACCTACAACAAGGTTACAGCTACAACGCATTCATATTCGGGTCGTCGTTGTCATGCTATTACGACGCTAACGAGTGGAAGAACCTTATTATTTCCAGCGACACGGTGGAGAGGACGGTTTCTCCGTATCACTTCGATTCAGCATCCGAAACACCGATGTCGATGGCCCGCAAGGTAGAGTATCTGCAACGTGACGGTACAAGTATTGACTATGCACTGATGATTCTCGACCCCTTAATATTAGGTGGTAAGGAACTGGATACCCCATTTGCGATAGATCCCGTGGAGTTTAACCCAGGTTTACTGCATTTTATCAAGTATCACTACACATTCTTCCGAGCATCATCCAACGCTGACTTTCTCAAAAATTATATAGCCGCAAAAATTACCGGCAGAGGTGATAACATCGGGCATAATCCAATATTTGAGGTTCAGCCTATTATACATAATCGTCATATAAACGAGGAGAGCATACCCCAGTGGGATTCACTTATCACTGTCAATCCAGGCCGGTTTTATCTCGACAATCCTCTTGTTGCGCCCAAACTACACGCAACTCCGGGCCCAACTGTGATAACAGGTGAACGCCGTAGCGCATTTGAAAAAATAGCCGGGATATTCAATGAGTTAAAAACCGACTACCATATCATAATATCTCCCAACCGCAGAGGAGTGTCACTTTCACCTGCCGACTTGCAGACTCTACAATCCATATTCAACCCATCTCGCATCCATGATTTCTCCACCATACTTGCCCCCGACCTGCAGGTTGACACCCTACTTTATGACAATACGCATTATCGCCCCCCGTTCGCTTCGAAGATGATGCGAGCAGTCTATTCGAAGAGTCAGTTGTAAACGATATTGTAAAATTACAAATCATGTTGTATATTTGCAGCATGGAAAAAGATTTTACAAACTCCGAGTTAACGTCAACCGCTGCGACTGTAAGCATCGTCGACCGCATACGCCACCTTATGTCGGTGCTGAAAATCAATCAGGCTGAGCTGGCTCGCCGCATCGACATCAACCCGTCGAATTTATCTAAATATCTTTCAGGGCGCCTACCTGTCAACGACTCACTTATCAATCGCATTGTGGCCAAACTTGGAGTCTCTCTTCAATGGCTGCGCGATGGAGATGATGTACCTTTCCCACGCAACCATCAGCTCCCCGTAATAGATGACAATAAGCCTGTTAAGCTTCAGCCAGCCGTGGAGGGGGTGCCAGTTTACGACATTGATGTCACAGCCGGATGTCTGCAGCTGAGCCGCATGCTCACAGAAGACCGCATCAGAGGCTACGTCAATCTGCCACAGCTCGACACTGACTGTATCATCGTGGGTGTTTCAGGCGACTCAATGGAGCCCGTACTACGCAATGGAGGATTCGTTTCAATACGCCCCATCACCAATATGCGCAACATATTTTGGGGCCGAATTTACGTAGTGGTAATGGATGATTACCGTATGGTAAAATACCTACGCCGCAACGACGACCCCACAAAAATCACTCTGCGCAGTGCCAATCCCAACTACGACGACATGGAGGTAGATCGCTCCGACATTCAAGGGTTATTTCTGGTCGAGGCAATAATACATTGCGAGTTGCAGTCATAGCATCGTCCATCCCCCGCAAGCCAATATTATTGTGTTTTCAATAATTTAACTACCCTGACAACCTAAATATTGACTGATTTGTGTATTTTTGCATACCAAAACACAAACACACATGCAATTAAGATACCTTGCCTTCATTTCAATCATAGCTGTGGCCTCACGCGCCTGGGGCTTAAGCGTCACCACACTCCCCGGGGAGCTTGAGTCACATATCAACGTCGACCCCTCTACCGTAACTACACTGACAGTAAGAGGGAGCATAAATGCTGTCGATCTGCAGTATATAGCCGACAAAATGACCATGCTCCGAACACTCAACCTGTCGAATGCAACCATCGCTGCTTATCAAGGCGATGCTCTAATCACCGGCGCGGGCACTGCCAGCGCCAACGAACTCGCCCCATATTCGCTCGCCGGATTAAAGGCATCATCTATCTCTCTCCCTACCACACTCTCGATCATAGGAGAAGGAGCGCTGGCCGGTAGCAAGATCTCCTCTGTGGCAATACCTCAATCAGTGAAAAGCATCGGCATGGGTGCTTTTGCCGGATGCAGCAATATCGACCAACTCACCATACCTGCATCTGTGACTTCAATTGCCGACTATGCCTTCAAGGATATGCCCGAGTTGACCCAGGTTGACATCAAAGCGCCTATCACGGCAGTTCCTCCAGCTGCATTTGCCGGAAACACCAAGCTCACAAAGGTATCACTCCCATCGAGTGTCACCTCTATCGACTCAGCAGCATTCAGCGGTTGCTCAGCATTATCCGAAATCGATCTGCCAAAATCGGTGACAAGCATCGGCGCCTCAGCATTCCGAGGCACTGGACTCATTGACGCTAATTTACAGCAGCTCAACAGGCTCAAAAATATCGGAGACTGGGCTTTTGCCGACAACACATCTCTATCAAGCGTCACACTTCCCGAATCTTTGACCAACATGGGTAGCGGTGCTTTCTTTGGATGCACGTCGCTCACCGACATCAATGTTCCTACTGGCGTAACCGAAATTGCCGACTATACTTTCACTGGCGCCACAGCCATGAAAGCCACCCATCTCAACGACTACGTGGAAACTATCGGCGACTTCGCCCTGCAAGGATGGGATAGCTCTGAGTTCACATTCCCGGTAAATCTCACTTACATTGGCGACGGTGCTATGGAAAATTGGGCCTCCGCAACCAAGTTCACTGCATTAATAACCTCCGTGCCCGAACTGGGAACCGATGTGTGGAGCGGCGTCGACCAAGCCAAGGTGAAACTTTTTGTGCCTGTCGAAACTATCGACGAGTACAAAGACACTCCCCAGTGGCAGGATTTTGATATCATTGTCAATACAGGCGTTGAGGATGTAATAGCCGATGCCAGCGGCGCAATCACCGTCAATGGGTATTTTAGCGGCTACGACCTCATAGTCGAGTCATCAACCGATATTGCCTTGGTTGAGGTTTACAACGCCGGTGGCTTGAAACTGACTTCGGTAGAACCTGCCCACACTATGGTCACCATCGACACCGAAGGCTGGTCAACCCCAATATTCATTGTGCGTGTGATACTCAGCGATAGCACACCTGCCACACTTAAGCTTGCTCGCCATTAACACTTAACTGACAATGGGCAAAAACAAACTAAAAAAATTCAAGGAGATGGAGTCGTTCGACTTCGTCCATCAATACCCTTTCGCCGCTCTCCAAGAGAGCGGCTTCCCTTTAAAGGGGCGTTGGAAAAGCGAGTTTTTCCATAACTCCAACCCCATTGTGCTCGAGCTTGGGTGCGGCAAGGGGGAATACACCGTAGGTCTGGCACGACGCTTCCCCGACCGAAATTTTATAGGCGTGGACATAAAAGGCGCCCGTATTTGGACAGGCGCCAAGCAGGCTCACAGAGAACAGCTAAGCAATGTGGCATTTTTACGCACCGACATCGAGTTAATCCATCATTTTTTTGAGCAGGGAGAAGTCGATGAGGTATGGATTACATTACCCGACCCACAGATGAAGAAGGTGCGCAAACGACTCACCTCCACCCGTTTTATGAATCTATATCGCAGCATTCTTGCTCCCAATGGTGTGATAAATCTCAAAAGCGACTCCCCATTCCTGTATACCTACACCCGGCTGATGATAGATCTAAACCAACTACCTATGCAGGCCGATATACCTGACCTTTACGGAACGCCACAAGATGCCAACCAACCCGAGGGATTACGAGAAATCCGCACTTACTACGAGCAACAATGGCTTGATCGCGGTCTTACAATCAAATACTTGCGATGGCTCCTCCCCTCAGAGGGTGATCTGGAGGAACCTACCGATGAAATACCCTTTGATACTTACCGATCATTCTCACGCGGACAACTCCAAATGGGCATCGACGCAACATGAAGTTAGTTAGGCTTCAATCTGACATTCACCAACGATAACTCAAAATTCAATTATGCAACTATATCCCAACCTTATACTTGATGCTTTAAAGACCGTGCGCTATCCCGGTTCAGGCAAAAACATCGTGGATGGCCAAATGGTGGAAGATGACATTCGAATCGATGGTAATAAAGTGTCATTTTCACTGATTTTCGACAAGCCTACCGACCCATTCATGAAGTCGCTCGTCAAATCAGCCGAGGCCGCGATACATAATCTCATATCACACGATGTTGAGGTCGACATCAACGTTAAGACACGCCAGGTTGCACCCCCCAAGATAGAAAAGCCGCTCCCCGGCGTGAAACACATCGTAGGCGTTTCATCGGGCAAAGGTGGCGTTGGCAAGTCTACCATAGCAGCCAACCTTGCAGTGGCTCTCGCCCGCGAGGGCTACAAAGTAGGGCTTCTTGATGCCGACATCTTCGGACCATCGGTGCCCAAAATGTTTGGCGTAGAGGACGCCGAGCTATATATGCACAACGTGGATGGACGCGACCTGATAATTCCCATCGAAAAATATGGAGTGAAAGTGCTGTCGATAGGCTTC
This sequence comes from uncultured Porphyromonadaceae bacterium, assembly GCA_947175715.1. Classification (GTDB taxonomy): domain Bacteria; phylum Bacteroidota; class Bacteroidia; order Bacteroidales; family Muribaculaceae; genus JAJPXC01. The sequence continues at coordinate 1,565 of CAMWOD010000043.1, read as the reverse complement.
CTGGTTGACCGCAACGCTCCAGTGCTATGGCGTGGAGCAATGGCTTCCAACGCTCTAAAGCAGCTTATCAACGATGCCGACTGGGGCGATCTCGACTATTTCCTCATCGACATGCCCCCCGGCACCAGCGACATCCATCTCACACTGGTGCAAACCCTCCCTATTACAGGCGTTGTGATAGTAAGCACCCCTCAAGAGGTAGCATTGGCCGATGCCCGCAAAGGTATAGCCATGTTCACCGGCGATAAAGTGAATGTGCCAATCCTTGGCATGGTGGAAAATATGGCATGGTTTACACCCGAAAAGCATCCCGATGAACGATATTACATATTCGGCAACGGCGGAGCAGTGAAGGTGGCTCAAGAAATGGGCGTGCCCTTATTGGCGCAGATTCCGGTAGTAGGCACGATATGCGACTCGGGCGACGCCGGACACCCAATAGCACTCGAGGACACCATAACCGGCCAAGCATTCATGCATCTTGCTCACGAGGTGATAGACGCCGTGCAGCACCGTGAAGCCACGTTGCCTCCTACCACCAAAGTAGAGTTAAAACATAAATAGAATCTATACCATATTATCCTACGTCATGAAAAAATTATTAGCCGCATTACTTACTCTTATCACATTCACTGCCTCGGCAGCCGTGGTCGATACTATCACAGTATCAAGCAAATATATTGATCCAGAAATGAGAGTTGTGGTTATCTCACCCGACAATCAAATACCCGGCGACCGCTATCCTGTGGTATATCTGCTGCACGGCCACGGTGGCCGCTATGACGACTGGGTAACCCGTGTGCCGCGCATCAAGGACTTGGCCGACCAATACCGCCTGATGATAGTATGCCCCGATGGACGCAACAGCTGGTATTTCGACTCGCTGCACGACCCCAACATGCAGATGGAGAGCTTCATCACCAGCGACCTTATACCTTACATCGACTCTAATTATCCCACATATGCTGACCCCGCTCACCGCGCCATCACCGGTCTTTCGATGGGTGGACACGGCTCGATGTGGCTTGCGCTGAGGCATCCCGAGCTTTTCGGCTCAATGGGCTCGATAAGCGGTGGCCTTGACATCACCCCCTTCCCAGGGAAGTGGAATATCGCAGCCGCACTTGGACCACAAGAAGGTAACGAAGATGTGTGGGCTTCACATTCAGTGATCAACCTTATCCCCGATGCCACTCCTGGTCAAAATATCATTGTTGACTGCGGTATTGACGACTTCTTTGCCGGTGTAAATGAGAATGTTCACAAAGCATTGGTCGAAGCCAAAATACCTCACGACTACTATTCACGCCCCGGACGTCACAGCTGGGACTACTGGCGCAACGCCATCAACTATCACCTTCTTTACTTCAACGAAGTATTCAACAAGTAAAAGCCGACTACAATTACTTAAGATGTAGGCGCGTGTGAACTGCGCCAACAAGCAGAGCACCGCCCACTATATTCCCAAGTGTGGCGGGTATCAGATTGTTGGCTATCGCTTGCCATGCCGTTACGTCGGCCCCCTCCAGCATGCCCAATGGTATGAAGAACATATTGGCGATAGA
>CAMWOD010000042.1 GCA_947175715.1 uncultured Porphyromonadaceae bacterium | reverse complement strand
CTGGTAATACTTCTATTGGTGGCAAAGCACTTTCTCGTCCACTCGGGCAAAGTGACCATCACACTCAACGACACTAAAGAAATAGTGGCCGATTCTGGTAAATCGCTTTTGTCAACATTTGCCGACCAAAACATATTTCTGCCTTCGGCCTGTGGTGGCAAGGGCAGCTGCGCACAGTGCCGCTGTCAGGTGTTTGAAGGAGGTGGTGAAATTCTCCCTACCGAGAAAGTGCATTTCAGCCGCAAAGAGATAAAAGATAATTGGCGCCTCGGTTGCCAGGTGAAGGTGAAATCAGACATGAAGGTCGGTGTGCCTGCATCGATACTCGACATCAAGGAGTGGGAGTGCGAGGTAATCTCCAATAAGAATGTGGCAACATTCATCAAGGAGTTTATAGTGAAGCTCCCCGAAGGTCAACACATGAACTTCGTACCCGGTTCTTACGCGCAGATTAAGATACCCCCCTATGAGATGGATTACGACAAGGATATCGATAAGTCGCTCATCGGTGAGGAATATCTACCTGCTTGGGAGAAATTCGGCCTATTCACTCTGAAATGTAAAAATACCGAAACAACCGTGCGTGCCTACTCTATGGCCAACTATCCTGCCGAAGGTGACCGCATAATGCTCACCGTACGTATCGCTACACCTCCGTTCAAACCCAAACCTCAAGTAGGTTTCCAGGATGTGATGCCTGGTATCGCTTCGAGCTATATATTCACGCTTAAGCCCGGCGACAAGGTGATAATGAGCGGCCCTTACGGTGACTTCCATCCAATATTCGACTCCAAGAACGAAATGATGTGGATCGGTGGTGGTGCAGGTATGGCTCCGCTTAGGTCACAAATCATGCACATGACCAATACGCTTAAGACCACTGACCGCAAGATGAATTACTTCTATGGTGCCCGTGCTCTCAATGAGGTGTTCTATCTCGACGATTTCCTTAAGCTTGAGAAGGAGTTCCCCAACTTCAAGTTCCACCTCGCTCTCGACCGTCCCGATCCCGCAGCCGACGCTGCGGGTGTGGCCTACACTCCGGGATTCGTGCATCAGGTAATATATGATACTTATCTCAAGGATCATCCCAATCCCGAGGATATTGAGTACTACATGTGCGGCCCTGGCCCGATGAGCAATGCTGTCAACAATATGCTTGATTCGCTCGGCGTTGACCCCTCAAATATCCACTACGACAACTTCGGAGGGTAATAGTCTCCACTACTATTCAGAATAAACCCGGGGGTTGAGCCAAAGTGTTCAATCCCCGATCTATTTTCGGCAGATATTAGGGTGGTAGGATAAAATAGACTATATTTGCGATAAATAACTATGCGCTATGAAGAAGAAATGGATGCCGATGCTGATATGGATCACGGCTGCTGCCGTGGTAGTGATTGCGGTAATTTACGCTCTCAACAATCTGTGGGGTGATAAACCCGTGAAAACTGTGACCGCTCGCGAGGTGGCCGAATCAGAGATAAAAATACCTCGCGGCAATTCGAAGCCGACGGAAACGTTATCAGAGGATGTTTATGCTCTGGCAATATATGTCGATACTACCGGTGTCGTCAATTTGGGACTTTTCCCCGAAGAAATATCAGCTACTGCCGACTCAATGCGTATTGCTGTAATAGAAGGTGCGGTGAGGCGCTACGCTGAGCTCACAGGGGCTAATGCTAAACTATCGGCCACTGAAGCAAAGACATTGATGAAACAGCCGCTTGTTGACTACTCCTTGGCTGCGCCGGGAGTACCTAACCCTGGAGGTGTGCCCACGGCTAAGATCAAAGATGATTCGCTGAGCCAGTTTCAGATATGGGTAGATGCATTGTCGGATGTAAAGAATGAACAGGTGCAGCAGTCAATACGAAATGGCTCGGGCATAGTCTTATTTGCTGATAAAAACACTCCTTATGCCGAGGTAAGCGTAGTGATGGATCAACTTAAAGAGCTTGGACGGAGCAAATTTGCCATTAAGTCTTACTGACTCAATAAGGAATCGGCATTATAGCATTAAAAAGAAAAAGAGGGCGTCTCACGACGACCTCCCCTTCCATTCATCACATTATGCTTGTTTCTATGCGTTGCTGATATGAGTATGAAAAACTGTCTAATATCTTTTTTGTGCTTAATATCTGCTTTCTACTACATCCCAGTCGATAATTGACCAGAGAGCTTCGAGAGCGTCCTTGCGACGGTTCTGATAGTCGAGGTAGTAGGCATGCTCCCATACATCGAAAGTGAGTATCGGGGTGAGACCATCGGTGAGAGGGTTGCCGGCGTTGGATGTAGTGGTGATAAAGAGTCGGCCATCGTTGTCGCGCGAGAGCCATACCCATCCTGAGCCGAATATGCCTACACCTGCTGCTACAAATTCTTCCTTAAACTTCTCGAACGACCCGAACTGAGCACGTATGGCATCGCCAAGTTCACCTTCGGGTTCTCCACCTCCATCGGGTGAGAATGAGAAGAAGTAGAATATGTGGTTCCATGCTTGCGATGCGTTGTTGAACAACGGGCCTTTGGCATGGCGTATCACTTCCTCCAGCTCCATATCTTCGAACTCCGAGCCTTGAATGAGTCGGTTGAGATTATCGATATAAGCTTTTTCATGTTTTCCGTAGTGGAAATCTACAGTTTCCTTACTGATAGCCGGTGCCAGTGCATCGGTGGGATATGGTAGTTGAGGTTGAGTGTAAATCATAAAGATATGCGTTTTATAAGTTATTTATACCTACAAAACGCATACCATTAAGATTAGTTCGAGCAAAATAGTTAAATCAGCTTAAATGTTTGGCATAGCGGTTAAGCTGGTTGATGTTGATCTGGAGATCTCGCTCGGTGGCAATCATCTTTATTTGAGCTTCAATGAAGAAATCGACTTCTTGCAGATACTCCATCAGTGTCATTTCGCCACCTTTCAGAGCCATATCGAGCATGTGCATTATGCTGTCGTCATCGAGCACTTTGTGGTAGGCATTGAGGCGATTTTGCAGCTTATTGGCAGTCGCCCACAACTGTTCTATCTCACCAGAGATGCGCTTTGCGGTGGCATCGAGTCGCACCTGCGATGCATTCCATTCGGCTGTAGCTGCTTTGGTTTTGTTGCGATTGCCCCATAGAGGAAGGGTCATCGAGGCTGATAAGCCATGGAAGTTATCGCCAATTTCACGATTGTAACGGTATCCGATATTGAAGGCCGGGAGATTTTCACGGCGCTGCAATTCGACATTGGCCTCAGCGGCAGTGCTCTGAGCCTGTGCGAGTAATATCGCAGGGTGGTTAACATAGCTAAATATTTCCGTGGATGGAAGCTGTGGGGTAGCCAATGTGAGCGATTGTAGCAGCTGGGCGAAGTCAATCTCGGGATTGAGCTGTTTTAGCTCTCCTACTATTCGAGTGTATTCCACCTGACATTCATCGAGCATTGCGTCGATGTCGAGTTGCTGTATCTGAATCTTTTTGACATCGAGTTTCGTTCCCTCGCCGAGTTCGTAACTACGTTGATACGTGCGGTGCAGTCGATCAACATTTTGCGACATCACTTTGAGCAATTCAATCGATTGCAGCTGGTAGTAAGCTTGAATCAATAGATCCTCGGCCTGCCACATCAGTTGCCGGTAGTTGAAGTAATTTTCGGCGATGGCCTCTTGGCGCTTGGCGGCAGCCACTTTTGTGCGCTGGGAATACACACCGGGCCAGTCGAAAGGCTGGCTCACGCCGATAGTCATTTTTGTGCCGGGTGCGCCCCATAGATTCTCAAATTCGATTTCGGGATTGGCGAGATTGACCGTTGGGGCGAGTGCTTGGATGTTTGCATCCATTGTTGCCACCGAAGCCTCATTGAGTGGAGACGAGGTAACTACCGAATGTGCGGCATCCTCAAGAGTAACGGCCCTTAGTGAGGAGGCTGTGACGCATATCCAGGCTAATATAATTAATGTTTTAGTTCTTTGCGACATGACAGATAATACAGTATGGGTACTACAAACACATTGAGGATGGTCGATGAAATGAGACCTCCAAGAATCACTACGGCCAATGGCGACTGTATTTCATTGCCGGGCTCGCCGCCTCGCAATGCGAGGGGGATTAGGGCCAATGCCGATGTTAGAGCCGTCATAATTATTGGGTTAAGGCGATCGTGAGAGCCTTGACTTATACGCTGTAGCAATGGCATTCCCTCAGCCTTAAGCTTGTTGTAGCGCGACATCAGGAGCATGCCATTACGAGTGGTGATACCCAAAAGCGAGATAAATCCGATGATAGCCGGAATATTGAGCTCGGCTCCCGTAGCTACAAGCATCAATACGCCTCCAATCATTGCCAAAGGCATGTTGACAAGGATAATCAACGGCTGTTTGACGTTATGGAACTCTTGATAAAGCAGCATCAAGATGATGAGCAGCGCTCCAATAGAGGTCCATGCCAGTGTGCTTGATGCGGCAGCTTCGCTCTCAAATTGACCACTGTATTGCAGGTAATACCCCTCGGGGAGCTTGACTTGCTGATCGATGAGGTCTCGGATTGCATTGACTGTGCCGCGTAGGTCGTTGCCTTCTATATTGGCTGAGATAACGATACGGCGGCTCACGTTTTCTCGATTGATGGTGTTGGGACCGGTTGTCGAAACAACCTCAGCAACTTCGCTCAGCGGCACTTTACCGTTGTTGGTTTCGATCATCAACTTACCAATATCTTCGATCGTAGAGCGTTGAGAGGGGGCTACTTTGAGTGTCAGATCGTAGGGTAGGCCATCGATATATACAGCCGATACGGGTTGACCGGCAAGCATTACTTCAATAAAACGGGTGAGTTGAGGCATCGTAACGCCATAACGCGCCATCATTTCGCGGCGCGGCCTTATATCGAGTTGCGGGCGTCCTGTCTGTTGTTCGAGATTGACATCGACAACACCGTCGACGGTTGAAGCAAGTTCTTTAATCTGCGAGCCGAGGCGATATAGCTGGTTGAGGTCATCGCCAAAGAGCTTAATGGCTATCTGTGCCTCGGTGCCCGATAGCATCGCATCTATACGGTGGCTGATAGGTTGACCGATCTCGATATTTGTTCCTGGAAGTTGGGTCAGCTTCTCGCGCAGTTCCTTCACCATCTCTCCTCGAGAGCGCCCTTGAAGAGTGTAAGGAGCCTCGATTTCCGAAACGTTCACCCCTAACGAGTGCTCGTCGAGTTCGGCGCGGCCGGTTTTGCGAGCCACGGTTTTGACCTCGGGCATCGACAATATGATTTCCTCGGCTTTGCGCCCAATTGCATCGCTTTCATCGAGCGAAATGCCTGGAAGTGTGCTTACGTTGATAGTAAGCGACCCCTCATTGAATGCAGGCAAGAAGCTGCGTCCAAGAGTGAAAAGGAGTGCCGTAGAACCAATAAATAGAACTATTACCACTGCAAGCCATATTTTGCGGTGATTCAGCGACCATTTAAGAGATTTAGTATAAAGACGACCTAAAGTGCGTGAAACCCACGATTCTTTGCTCAATTCCTTATTATCGTCCTTGCTGCTCCCCAGCAGATAGCTACATAGCACCGGGGTGACAGTCAAGGCCACCACTGTTGATGCAAGTAGCGCTACTATAAATGAAATACCCAGAGGTATGAGCATCCTACCCTCAAGGCCGCTCAGGAAGAATAGTGGCAAGAAGCTGGCTATAATGATTAGCGATGAGTTGAAAATGGGCATACGTACCTCTCTTGAAGCTTCATATACAACTTTGATTGTTGATTGGCGTTGCTCGGGGGGTAGCATGCGGTTGGCACGAAGTCGTTTATATACATTCTCCACGTCGACTATGGCGTCATCGACAAGCGAGCCGATGGCAATGGCGATACCGCCAAGGCTCATGGTGTTGATGGTCATACCCATAATGTGGAGCACAATCACGGTGACGATAATCGACAGGGGAAGTGCAATAAGCGATATCAGCGTGGTACGGAGGTTCATCAGGAAGAAGAACAACACGATTATTACCATGATGGCGCCTTCGAACAATGAGCGTTGCAGATTGCCGATTGAGTTGTCGATGAAGTCGGCCTGTTTGAAAATATCTGTGGAAATGTTCACATCAGCAGGGAGATTGGTTTTCATCGATGCGAGTGTCTCCTCGATTCTTTCGGTTAGAGCGATTGTGCCCGTAGCCGGTTGCTTTGTTACGGTGATAAGCACGGCAGGTTTGCCACGTTCGGATGCCAAACCGAGTCGGGGTGATTGCGCCGCTATAGTTATCGTTGCTATGTCTGCGAGCTTTACTATACCATTGTCATCGGAGCGAACTACGGCTTGAGAAAGAAGTTCGGGGTCGGTGGTCGACACATCGGCCTTGATGAGATATTCATTGCCGTAGTCGTACATCACACCACCCGAGGTGTTGTTGTTCATGCCGTCGACAGCTTCAATCACTTCGTCGATTCCAACGTTGTGAAAGCGCATGCGCTCAGGGTCGAGTTGTATCTGATACTCCTTTACGTCGCCACCTATCACCGATACTTGTGCTACGCCTCCCACCGACAGTAGTCGTGGTGCAATCACGCGGTCGGCATAGGTGCGTAGGTCGAGAAGCGATGTGGTGTCGGCTGTAAGGCCTATTATCATCATTTCTCCGAGAATTGATGATTGCGGGCCCAGTGTGGGCGATTTGACACCGGGAGGGAGTTTATCAGCAATTGTAGCTAATTTTTCTGATACAATCTGACGTGCTCGATAAGTGTCGGTTCCCCACTCAAATTCTACCCATACCACTGAGAATCCGGTGGCCGAAGATGAACGTACACGACGCACATCGGTAGCACCGTTGACGGCTGTTTCAACTGGGAAAGTTACCAGCTTCTCAACCTCCTCGGGAGCATAACCTGGGGCCTCGGTCATCACTACCACAGTCGGTGCGTTGAGGTCGGGGAAGATATCCACGTCAGTGCGCAATAGGAGCACCATGCCGAGAATTAGCACTAACCCCGACAGTATGAGCACCATCACGCGTTGGTTGAGTGATGCTCGTATAATACGGTTAAGCATATCGGCGTTGTGTTAATGGTTGTGGGAATGACCTTCGGGAACTGCCCCCGACGACTCGGCAAGTTTAACTATGATGGCACCTATTGTCACTACTTCATCACCTGGATTGAGACCTGATAGTATCTCTACATTGTTGCCATCTGAGTTGCCAAGTTTCACCGGGCATTTGCGGTAACAATCCTCGTCAAGCTGAACATAAGCGAAATAGGTGCCTTGTTGCTCAGTGACGGCATCTCGTGGTATCACCAGCGCATCTTCACGCATGTGACCCTTGAGATACACTTCGACGTTTGTGCCCGGGAGAAGTTGACCGCTATTAGTCAGAGTGAAATAAACGGGTATATATCCACCCGACGCTGCAGCTGTGGACGGATTGATAAGTTTACCTCCGGCCTCGTCTATAGAGATGTCTGAATCGTGGCCCGGGAGGATGATGTTGGCGGATGATATGTTGTGGATAAAGCTGGTCTGCGATACTGGCACGTCGGCTCGTAGCATCAAGGAGCTGCCGTTGCCGATAG
>CAMWOD010000041.1 GCA_947175715.1 uncultured Porphyromonadaceae bacterium | reverse complement strand
ACGTATTAGCTCCTTGATAGAGGGCTTCTTGCCATACATGAATATGCCTACACGGTATATCTTGGCTGCAATCCACACCATCAACACAAACGATATGTAGAGTATCACGAGCGATACCACTATCTCCCATCCAGGAATGTCGAACGGTATGCGAGCCATCATCACCATCGGTGATGTGAACGGTATGAATGACAGCCACATAGCCATTGAGCTTGTGGGGTCGTTGACTACACTGAGCGCAAATACCATGCCGAGCAATACGGGTATTACAACGAATACCTGCAGCTGGCTTGCATCCTGGATGTTGTCGACCGATGAGCCGATAGCGGCGTTGATGGCGGCGTAGAACAGGAAGCCTCCGATGAGGAAGAGCAATATGTAGCCGAATATCTTAAGTATGAAGCCCAGCGAGCCTAAAGTTGCTATTGCCTGCACAAGGTCGATGTCGGTATTGGCCTGGGCTGCTGTGAGTGTGCCGGCTGAGTAGGCATTGACATCAGCCATCAGCTCGGCAGGCATGATCATGGGCATGAGTATCGATGAGAATGTGGCTATGAGCGCTCCCCATATCACCACCTGCACTACGGCCACAAGACCTACACCTACTATCTTGCCCATCATCAGGTGTGTGGGCTTAACCGACGATACCATCACCTCGAGCACGCGGTTGTTTTTCTCTTCGATAATTGAGGTCATTACCATCTGGCCGTACATCAACAGGAACATGTAAAGCACGAATGTCATTACAAAGCCTATTATCATGCTCAGCATTTGCGATGTGTCGGTGGTGTCGTTATCGCTGGTGATACGTGCTGTCGAGAGGTTTACATCGACCTGTACTTCCTTGATTATTTTATCGAGATTGTCGATGTTGTATGCCTCCATACGTTCGGTCTCGATAATGCGATTGAGCTGATTGGTGATGTCGGCGGTAACTTCGGCAGGAGCTGCGTCGCGCGAGTAAAGACGCACGTTGTTGGGATTGTCTACGATGTTGGGGCCTATCTCGAGTATGCCGTCGAGGGTTTCATCGGTCATAGCTTCGTCGCGAGCCTGCGTGAGCATTACAAATTTCACATATTCATCGCTTTGGAGCTTCGACCCGATACTGTCGCGCGAGTCGAGTACGCCTATCACCTTGGCATCCGATGTGTTAAGACTCATAATTGCCGCCGGGGCAACCATTAGCGCCAACATGATAATCGGCATCAACAGGGTGGTGATGATAAAACTTTTTTTGGTGACGCGCTCCAGAAACTCGCGGCGAATCACCAGCCATATATTGCTGTTCATAAGTATGCTTGCTGATTGTTGGATTGAACTGTGCGTATGAAAATCTCGTCCATCGAGGGGATGATGGGAGTGAATGAACGTAGCTCAACTGTGCGGTTGATCGTGTCGATGGCCGTGCGCATGTCTACATCGGGCTTGAATATTACCTTAAGTAGCTCGCCGTTCTTATCGGGAATACCGATTTTGTGGTGGGCAAGCTGGCTGTCCAATGCGTTAAGCAGTGTCAGGGGGTCGCCATTGAACCTTACTGAGTAGAGTCCGCGTGAATGGGCCTGACGTATTTCCTGTACATTGCCCGAAAGTATATTGTGCGACTTGTTGATAAGTGTGATGTCATCGCACAGCTCTTCCACCGAGCTCATGTTGTGAGTAGAGAAGATTACCGTAGAGCCTTGGTCGCGCAGCTCAAGTATCTCCTTTTTCAGCAGGTCGGCGTTTATCGGGTCGAAGCCTGAAAACGGCTCGTCGAAAATCAGCAGTTTGGGCCGATGAAGCACAGTGATAATAAATTGTACCTTCTGTGCCATACCTTTCGACAACTCTTCAACTTTTTTGTCCCACCAGGGTAGTATGTCGAATTTCTCAAACCACTTGCGCAACTCGGATACGGCATCATGCTTGGATAGACCCTTGAGGCGGGCGAAGAAAACGGCTTGCTCACCTACTTTCATCTTTTTATAAAGACCTCGTTCTTCGGGTAGGTATCCGATAGTGCGTACGTCGTCGGCCACGAGCTGGTGACCATCGTAGATCACCTTGCCTTCATCGGGCGCAGTGATATGGTTTATGATACGTATTAGCGTAGTCTTGCCGGCACCGTTGGGGCCAAGAAGACCATATACGGTGGATGGCTTAACCGATAGTGACACGTCGTCGAGGGCAGTGTGGCCCGCATAGTGTTTTGATACGTGCTCTACTTCGAGTATTGGTGACATATTGTTTATAGTGATGGGTTATGATATTGTCCTTTGTTGATTGTCGCTTTGCCATAGGCCACTGCGTGTTTGGGGCACAAGTGATAGCATCGCAGGCATAATGCGCAGTTGTCGTGCCACTGTGGGTGGCCGTCGACCATCGAGATATTGGTCATGGGGCAGCTGCGGGCGCAAATCTCGCATGAGATACAAGCATCGGTGTGGTGGAATGGCTTGGGGCTCATGGCATAGCGCACAAACCAGGGGTAGATTATACCTGACTTTATGAGGCTCCATTTCCCCACCAATACTTCATCGCCCCTACCGCCCGAAAGTATCTTTTGTGTTATATGCTCGACTGCGCCGGGCATCTTGGCGAGTTTGGTTTGCTCTACATCAGCGGGATCGACGTTAAACCCCTTCATCAGCGTGTAGGTGTTGGGCATCACTACGGTGAATGCGTTGCGTGCATCCCATCCGCGTGCGCTCACGAGGTGTCGCCACTGCGTATGGGTGCGACCGGCATCATCCCCGCAGGTTGCCACCATGTAGTGGGGTAGGGTACCGTCGCCGTTGAGGGTGATTTGCTTTAAAAATTTGCACATCACTGGTGGTACACCCCATGAGTAGACGGGGAAGCACCATACCACACGCTTATGCCCGCTGATGTCGATGGTATTTTGCCCCGGTGATGTGAGTATGTCTCCCTCAAGACGCACCACATTGTCGCCCATGGCATCGGCGAGATGCTGAGCCACTGCGAGAGAGTTGCCTGTGCCTGTGTAGCAGATTATCATCGGGTCAATGGATGGTTACTTGCGTTGCGCCGAATCCGTATTCGCGGAATGATGCGTCCTGCACTTCGTAATTCTTATACTGATGTCGCAGCATGTCGAGCAGGGCCTTTCTCAACACTCCTTCCCCTTTACCGTGTATCAGCACAATACGCTGCCCCTTGTGGTTGGCGTTTTCGTCGAGCACTCTTTTCGCTTCGGAAAGTTGCGCCTGGAGCATGTCGGTGTTTGACAAGCCTGCTGTAGAGTCGAGCAGATTGTGTATGTGAAGGTCGACTTCTATTATCTGAGGTCGCTGATTGGGTTTGCTCTTAAGACGTTGTTGGTTGGCGCCATGATTGTCGAGCTTACGTTTTTGCCGCATTGCGTCCTCCAGACGTGCAGAGTCTATAACCATTGGTCGCTGGGGCATATCGTCTTTTACGATGTCGATTGCTATCACCGGTGAGTCGAAATACATATTTTCGTGATAACAGTGAAGCTTGAAAAATTTTGTGGTGTCGAGTGGACGCTCCACTGCCACAGGTGCCTTAAGCTGAAACTGTCCGTCTCTTTTGAAAGCCACATATTGCAGTGCTATGCGGTCCATGGCGGGGAGATCCTCGCGGTTGACGGTACCCAGGGGTAGCTCGATGTTGGGCTCGACGATACCGGCATATCGGGTGGTCCATCCGCGGTCGGTGTCGGATCGTGTCAGGTAAGTGAAGTATAGATAGTAGTTGGAGTCGTTGATGAGATAAGCATCCCAATTTGTGGTGTTGAGGTGCTTGAGTTCGCGTGGCTCATACCCGATCACCAGATTGATGATGTCGCCATGTTCGGTGGTGACAATGTCGAGCTTGGGCTCTTGGGGCTTTGCGGCCTGTGGCTGTGACTCGGTAGTGGGTGCTACAGTGGTTTTCACCTCTTTGGATGGTGCGGGGTCTTTGCCATAGAAGCGGTCGGTATCGACTGTCACACACTCCTTAAGCAACACCGGGGTCTCAAACCCATCTTCGTCAACGAAAGCTATGTTGCCTTGTATTCGGGTGACGATACCGCCTCCCACTGAGTTTAAAAATCTTACTTTATCTCCTACTTTGGTCATTTTACTGTCGAATTTTCAGTGCAAAGTTAACTATTTTCAGAGAATTTGTTGTACTTTCGTGGCATCATTATATCACGTTAAAACAATCTTCGTTATGCTCATTATCGGTATCGCCGGGGGCACCGGCTCAGGCAAGACCACCGTTGTGAAGAAAATCATATCAAGCCTCCCTGCCGGAGAGGTGGCTGTGCTTCCACAAGACTCTTACTATAAGGACTCAAGCCACGTGCCAGTGGAGGAGAGAAGCAAAATTAACTTTGATGAGCCCGATGCTTTCGACTGGCCTCTGCTCTACGAGCACCTGAATCAGCTTAAGGCAGGTAAGAAGGTGGAGATGCCCACCTATTCTTATCTCACTTGTACCCGCGGGCCTGAGACTGTGCCGGTTGAACCCCGCGATGTGGTGATAGTGGAGGGTATTCTCGTGCTGACAGATCCACAGCTGCGTGATATGATGGATGTAAGGGTGTTTGTCGACGCCGATGCCGACGACCGACTGATACGCGTCATAGCCCGCGACTGCATCGAGCGCGGACGTACTCCGCAGATGGTGATCGACCGCTACGAAGGGGTGCTTAAACCGATGCACTGCCAGTATATCGAGCCGTCAAAGCGTTTTGCCGACCTGATAGTGCCGCAAGGTGGTAACAACACTGTGGCTATCGGATTGCTCACCGACTATATAGAGTCACGACTTCACCGCTCAAAATAATGCAGATGGATGCAGAGGTTGATATGCCGATGAATACCACTGACGGTGCACCCGGCATAGTAGTGGAAGAGCCAATGGTGCTCCGTACCGAAGACCTTGTCAAGAAATATGGCAAGCGTACGGTGGCCAATCACGTTTCAATCAACGTTAAACAGGGTGAAATCGTAGGCTTGCTCGGCCCTAATGGCGCTGGTAAGACCACCACCTTCTATATGACCACCGGCTTGGTCACGCCAAACGAGGGCCGCGTGTTCCTTAACGATAAGGATATCACTAAATATCCAGTATATCGCCGAGCTCAGCAGGGTATAGGCTATCTGGCCCAGGAGGCGTCAGTTTTCCGCAAACTCTCGGTTGAGGACAATATACGCGCAGTGCTTGAGATGACCAACGAAAGTAAAGAGGAGCAGCGCGAACACCTTGAGCGGCTGATAAATGAGTTCAGCTTGCAGAAGGTGCGCAAGAATCATGGTGACGCGCTGTCGGGTGGTGAGCGGCGTCGCACCGAGATAGCCCGATGCCTGGCTATCAACCCCAAATTCATCATGCTCGACGAGCCTTTTGCCGGGGTTGACCCCATCCAAGTCGAGGAAATCCAATCGGTGGTATATAAGCTGAAAGAAAAGAATATCGGCATACTCATCACCGACCACAACGCCCCTGAAACCTTGTCGATCACCGACCGTGCCTACTTGCTTTTCGAAGGAAAGATATTGTTTCAAGGCACATCAGAGGAGCTTGCCGCCAATCCTATAGTGCGCGAGAAGTACCTGGGACGCAACTTCGTGTTCCGCCGCAAGCACTTCGATTAATCATCAGCTTTATTGCAACAGCTTTGTGATGTCGGGCATAACGTCGGTAGCCGTCTGGTCGGCGCGGGCGGGGACGATGCTTGCGTATTGACGGTCGAGCCAGTAGATGTCGGTTGACTCGGGGTCGGGGTCTTCCATTACAAAAGTGCCTGTGAGCATGTAGAATGGATGCTGGGTGGGGTCGTCATACCGCTGATATTCCTCGGTCCAGTGACCAAGAGCCGCACGAACTACTTTGGCTCCTTTGATGGCAACGTTGGCGGGGAAGTTGACGTTGAGGCATACCCCCTTGGGGAGTCCATGATTAAGCACACGCTCGGTGATGTCCTTTATATAAGGTATGGTTTCGCTGAAATCAGCGTCAAGTGAGTGGTCGAGCAGCGAGTAGCCTACCGAAGGTATGCCCGTCATGCACCCTTCGAACACTGCCCCCATTGTGCCGGAGTAGATTATCGAATTTCCGGCATTGCTGCCATGATTGATTCCGGCGATCACCATGTCGGGGCGACGTGGCACGATGGTGTGTAACGCCAGCTTGACGCAGTCGACCGGAGTGCCCGAGATGGCATACATCTTGGCACCGTTATAATCCTCACGCTGGTATATGCGCAGAGGCTCCATCACGGTGATTGCCGACGATTTGCCCGACTGAGGGGCTGTAGGGGCGGCTACGATTACATCGCCTAAGTGTCTTACTGCGTCAATAAGTGTATGTAGACCAGTAGTGTGTATTCCGTCGTCGTTGGATATAAGTATAAGTTTTCTGTCAGCCATGGTGATGGAGTGAATAGATGGGTTTTAGCCAGCAATGAGTTGCCAGCCGTGGTTAAAGTGTGAGTGAAATGTTGTGCTCGTCGGCAAGGCGGCGCATGTTGATGATGGCATAGCGCATGCGGCCCAGTGCGGTGTTGATTGAAACACCGGTGGCGTCGGCTATTTCCTTGAAGCTCATGTCCTTGTAATAGCGCATCATCACTACCTCGCGCTGCGATTCAGGGAGTATGCCGATGATTTTACGCACATCCTTGTGGATCTGGCGCTCCACCAGCGAGTCCTCGATGGTAGCTTCGGCCAGGTCGCGGCGGTTGAGCA
Organism: uncultured Porphyromonadaceae bacterium; assembly: GCA_947175715.1. Taxonomy (GTDB): domain Bacteria; phylum Bacteroidota; class Bacteroidia; order Bacteroidales; family Muribaculaceae; genus JAJPXC01. Next base: position 886 of record CAMWOD010000041.1, on the reverse strand, counting down.
AGTCGGTCTCGTCGTTGTCGGCCGATACAGTGTTTTCGGCTTTCTCCTGACGATAATAGTCGATGATGAGATTGTGGGCGATACGTGTGATCCAGGCCGAAAATTTCCCGGTGTCGGTATAACGCCCCTGCTTGATGGTCATAATGGCTTTGACGAAGGTCTCCTGGAAGATATCTTCGGCCAAATCACGGTTTTTGACGATGTGGATAATGTATGACAATACCCTGTCCTTATGACGGTTGAGTAGTGTGTCGAAAGCATCATTGTCGCCTTTGGCATAAGCCGAGACCAGCATTTCGTCGGTCAGCTTAGTCTTTTGTTGCATCTATATGTCTGTTTTAATTGTTTAGAGTAGATGTGTAGCGATAGGCGATGTCGTTTAAATTAAGTGGTTAGTATTTAGTAAATTGTTTCTTGAATTCGGCCTCGGTGTGTTTGTGCGCTGGGCCGGTTGGTTAATTGTGTTTGAATAATCGTTTTATTCTTATTTCGATGCAAAGATAGTGCATTTGCCTGACATGTGCAAGCCATCGGCATCCCATTTAGCATTTTTTAATGCCCTCCACACAATAAATCACTTTTTGATGGACAACCTGTAATCAGTGTAATAATTTATTTTGATTTATCAATAATTATTGTTATGTTTGCCGTCGCATATCGTCTGCCGAAGTCCGATATGGGCTCGTGGGCGGGGTGCATACATATTACCAAGCGTTTACTTCGCTTATTCTTGATTCATAGGAATCTCGCAAATTCATTGTTTGTGTCAAGAATCAGCAACGGTAGATGTCCTCAGGTATGATGATGTAGACAATGAATGGCTATATTGCATTCGTTGTATATACATATTGTATCATACAGCGTGAGACTTCGGCGTTGCTCTTTC
>CAMWOD010000040.1 GCA_947175715.1 uncultured Porphyromonadaceae bacterium | reverse complement strand
CTGATAGGAAGTATATCTCCGGACGCATAGTCGGCGCTGACGGATGTGGTGCCGGTGGGGGAGAGGGAGGTGATGACGCGTTTGATGGCTTGGCTTGCCGACTGGAGGGCTTGTTGCTGGCGTACGTTGGTCAGGAGCACTTGGGTGTCGTCGGGGGTGTCGCCGGCGGCGTGCGTCAATGCCTGGCGCAGTCGATCGATGCCTTGGCCTGTCAAGGCGCTCATGCTGATTTCGGCGCCTTTAGCTTGGTGCTCGCCTGGGATGTCGATCTTGTTGATTACTCTGATGAGTGTGGCGTGAGCTGGTACGTTGAGCGTGATGTCGGTGTCGGGGCGCGTGGCGTCGACTACCTGTATTATGATGGAGGCGCGGTCGATGGCGCGATAGGTGCGCTCGATGCCCAGATTTTCGACTGTGTCGGAGGTGTCACGCAGGCCGGCTGTGTCGATGAAACGAAACATGTGGTCGCCCATCACGATTGTATCCTCGATCAGGTCGCGCGTCGTGCCGTGAATGTCGCTCACTATGGCTCGGTCGTCGCCCACGAGGGCGTTGAGTATCGATGATTTGCCTACGTTGGTGGGGCCAACGATGGCCACGGGTATACCTTGCTTTATTGCCGATCCGCGAGCGAAGGAGTCGAGCAAGTGTGTGATTTCGCTGTCTACCTCTTTGGCTATGCCGAGCAGATGTGAACGGTCGGCAAATTCTACGTCCTCCTCCGAAAAGTCGAGTTCGAGTTCGAGGAGGGCTCCAAGCTCGATAAGTTGCTGACGCAGAGATTCGAGTCGGGTGGAAATCTGTCCGCGCATCTGCTGCATGGCTATGCGGTGGGCGGCTTTCGACCGTGCGTTTATCAGGTCGGCGATGGCCTCGGCTTGTGTCAGGTCGATGCGGCCTGATGTGAATGCGCGGCGTGTAAACTCGCCGGGTTCGGCAAGCCTTGCGCCCAATGAGCAAAGGCGTGTGATGACTGCCTGCTGTATGTATGTCGAGCCGTGTACCGACAGCTCCACGGTGTCCTCGCCGGTATATGAGCCAGGGGTGCGGAATACTGTGGCCACGCATTGATCAATTGGCGACCCGTCGTGGGCAATTACGTTGCCCAGGTGGGCGGTGTGTGTTTTGGCGTGGGCAAGTTTGCTGCCCGACCATGCTTTGTCAACGATCTCCAGGGCCTTTGGGCCGCTGATACGAATCACGGCTATGCCGCCCATGCCTGGAGGGGTGGAGATGGCGCATATTGTGTCGTTGGTCAGTAGCTCCATTGGTTGAAATTGCATTGCGATTCTATGTTGTTTTCGATATCGTCGGGCAGTGCGGGGAATAAGTCGTAGCCTGTAATCCGCTCCACCTCGTCGATTGACACGGCCGAATTTTGGATTCCGCCCTTGATGTAAGTGTTTGGCATGATGAATGCTATGCCCCTGGGTGGATTGGAGTAGGGGGATATAACAGCTTTAAAGAAGCGACGTGGCACCCACACCTGATTGGTGCCTATCTTCATATCGACTGGGTCGGTAGGTATCGGTCCGCACACGATCACGATGGCCGAGTCGCGCATGGCCCAGCGGCGACAGTTCTCCTCCAGTTTACGCCATGCCCCGGTGTTTAGCTTATTGTCTTGAGGGCATATGTTGGTCATGAAAAATGACTCTTTCATGGCCTGATCGCTCCATTTCATGTCGCCAGCGGGTGCCATGTGCCCGCGGTCGTAGCCCGAATGGCGATAGTCCTTTGGGTCGGCGCTCCCAGGCACGGCAGGGTCGGCCATGAATGAGTTGGTGCGAGGTTCGTCACCCTTAGCTTTGTCGGCCGTAAGTTCCCAGCTCACCCAGTTGGGTATGTGGCGCGACGGATTAAATGAAATGAGCATTCCGGTATACTCCAGCAACTGCTGGTCGAGGTCGTCGGGGGTGGTCACTTGCAGCAGGCTGTATTCGAGTTGGTCGGGGGTGAGTTGGGGTTTTGCGGGCTTGTTGTTGGCATATATTATCAGGCCCACCAAGGCTGCTACCACCACTATGGGGATTATAGCCACGGGGTTGAATACCCGCCTGAAATTAAACTTGCGGCGGCGAGGTCGGGCTACTGGTGATTTGCGTCGTTGAGGTCGTGTCATTGTATGTGCTGAGTGATGGTGACCTGTCGGTTGGGTAAAACTGTGAGAGTTGTCGTTGCGCCCTCAACCCACGGGCGGTTTGAATCTATGTGGCCAATCGGTGCGTCGGTTGCCACCGGGCATCGTAGCTGCTTCAGTATAGGGCACAGCATATCCTCCATTGTGAGGTGGTTGCGGTCGGGATGGTATTCGGTGAATTGTCCTACCACGAGTCCCGCCAGCTGTTGCAGCTTGCCGCTGAGCATGAGTTGATAGAAAATGCGCTCCACCTTGTAGATAGGCTCGGATATGTCCTCTACCACGAGGATTGTGCCGGGTACTATCAGATTGTAAGGTGTGTCGATAAGTGCCGAGATTACGGCGAGATTACCGCCTATCATGGGCGCCGTTACGGTGCCGGGGTTGACAAAATTGGCTGACTCCCATTCAATCGGTCGGGGTGGCACTCCGGTGAGCAGCGATAATAAATCCTTATTTATTTCATCATCGGTGCCCAGTGCGAGCTGCTTGGCCATCGAGCCATGTATCGACATCACTTCCTGGCTGTGCATCAGTCCGTGCAGAGCCGATATGTCGCTGAAGCCCACCAGCCACTTAGGATGCGCCGTCAGGTCAAGCTGGCTCAACCTGCTCAGCAAGTGCACGGCTCCATATCCACCGCGCGAGCATATGATGGCTTTTATTGCGGGGTCGGTGAGAGCTGCGGCCAGGTCGTTCAGGCGCTCGTCGGCGCTTCCCGCATAGCTGCCGTCTACAGCCAGTGCATGGGGGTAGACTCGGGGTTCAAAGCCCCATTTCAACAGGGTGTCGCAAGCACCATCTACCAGCTTAGGGTCGATGACGCTTGCTGGCGACACTATTGCTACGCTGTCGCCTTGTATCAATGGCGGGGGGGTAATCATTGATTGAACGGTCATCATGTCAAGAAACTTGCACGGCTATTCCTGCCCGACGTATTCGTTCGGCTATGCGTTCCAGCTCTTCGCGGCTTACTTTGTGCAGATTGCGGGCTGGGGTAGGGCGGTCGATCGAGTAAAGCATCACCTCATTGGGGTTAATGCGCCGATATGCGTCGATCAGTGCGTCGATTTCAGTGTCGGTAGTGTTGTCCACGGGGTTTCCGTTGTCATCACGGCCGGTGAGTATCATGGTTTGTACGATGCATTGCGGTCCGAATCTCGCTATTTGCCTTATCACCTCGTCGGCATTGAAGCGGGCCGATGTGGGGCGGTCGAGCACGCGTATGGTTGAGTCGATAGCCGAGTCGAGTTTGACTATGTTGTTGTCGACACGACGCAGAGCGCTCTCCACCTCGGGGCGGCCGAGCTGGGTGGAATTGCTGAGTACCGAAATTTTCACCGCGGGGAAATACTTGTCGCGCAGAGCTATCACATCGTCGATGATGCCTCCAAAATCAGGGTGAGCCGTCGGCTCACCATTGCCCGAGAATGTGATTACGTCGAGCTTCTGCCCCTCGGCTTTCATCTGTCGCAGCTTTGCTTCGAGCTGCTGGGCCACTTGAGCACGAGAGGGTAGGCCAGTGGTGCCGGGCCCCTGAGCGTTGTAGCCGGCCTCGCAATAAAGGCAGTCGAATGTGCACACCTTACCATCGTTGGGACTCAGGTTGACTCCCAACGAAGTGCCAAGGCGACGTGAATGTATTGGGCCAAAAATGGTGGAGTGGAAGAGTACCCGCTGCATCCTGAATCAAACGGTGAGAATCTCCTTCTCCTTGGCGGCAAAGAGCTCGTCGATCTTCTTCAGATACTTGTCGTGGAGCTTCTGAGCAGTAGCCTCGGCATCTTTTTCAACGTCCTCGGGCATGCCCTGCTTCACGGCCTTCTTCAGGCCCTCGATGGCGTCGCGGCGGGCGTTGCGCACCGACACCTTTGCGGTTTCGGCCTCGGCCTTCGACTGTTTCACCAGTTGCTTGCGGCGATCCTCGGTCAGCGGGGGTATTGACAGGCGTATCACCTCGCCGTTATTTTCGGGAGTGATGCCCAGCTCCGAGTTGATGATTGCTTTCTCAATCTCCTTAAACATCGATTTCTCCCAGGGGGTGATGGTGATGGTGCGAGCGTCGGGCACTGATATGTTGGCCACGTTGGAGATCGGGGCTGCCGAGCCGTAATAATTCACACGGATTGCGTCAAGAATCTTCGGATTAGCCTTGCCGGCACGGATGTGGGCGAGCGACTCGTCGAGATAGGCCACTGCCATCTCCATTTTTTCCTCAGCGGGATCGAGATAAGTTTTGGGGTCAGTCATTGCGGTATGATTTTTTTTGAGTGATAATATGCGTAAGATTAATAAACGTAAGTGCCTATAGGGTCGCCGGCGAGCACCTTGGCAAGGTTGCCCGGAGTGTCCATGTCAAACACTATGATCGGCAGCTCATTCTCCTTGCATAGCGCTGTCGCCGTCAGGTCCATCACCTTCAGGCCGCGTGCAAGCACCTCATCGTAGGTGATTTTGTCAAACTTCTTAGCCGTGGGGTCCTTTTCGGGGTCGGCGGTGTATACGCCATCCACGCGGGTGCCCTTGAGCATCACGTCGCAACCCAGCTCCACGCCGCGCAGCGCCGAGGCCGTGTCGGTGGTGAAGAACGGATTGCCGGTGCCTCCGGCCACTATCACTACATCGCCGCCGTTAAGCGCCTCAAGGGCCAGGTGCTTGCTGTAATATTGGCCGATAGGATACATGTTCAGGGCCGTCATCACCTTCACGCCCTGGCCTATCGACTCCAGAGCCGAGCTCAGAGCCAGCGAATTGATCACAGTGGCGAGCATACCCATCTGGTCACCCTTCACGCGGTCAAAACCTTTGGCGGCGCCTTGCACCCCGCGGAAAATGTTGCCACCGCCTATTACTATCGCCACCTGCATGCCGCTATCGGCCACCTCCTTGATCTGGGTAGCATATTGGTTCAGTCTCACCGGATCGATGCCGTAGCCTTGGGCTCCCATCAGCGACTCACCGCTGAGTTTGAGCAATATACGTTGAAATTTTGCCATTGTTTATCCTTTATTACGTTCTTTGTGGTCGCTGCCGTAGAGCCGCAACCCATGCTATCGGCAAAGATAAACTATATTTTCCGCATTACCAAACGCCCCCCATCAACCTTCATGCGCGCAGAACTAAATAATTGGGGCAGGCGTTATATTAGTGAAAAATATATAGCTATGACACGTAAAGAACTCACCGACGCTATTGCCCTTCAGGTGGCAAAGGTTATCAACAATCCCGACCAGTGGGGCGACGACCCACAGCTCAGTATCATCCCCACTACACTGTTGGTAGGCATCGAACGCCACCGCGACGCCAATCGCGCCATCGCGTTCAGCGATTACGCCATCGAGGCCGACGCAGCCGTTGATGGCGACTATTCGGAGGATGCTGCCGATTTCCAGTCGGCTTCCGACCCCGATCTCTACCCCATCGGTGCTTTGATAGATTATGCAGCCAAGCGTCCCGATCTCAAGAAAATCGAAGACCTCGTGGAGCAATATATCCCCCAGAAGTCCGAAAACCTCTACGCCGAGTAGCCTCCCCACCTCCCCAGTGGCCTCGGAGAGGCAGCGGTGGATTAGACTGGCTGCGTAGCTGCCGGTCACTGCATCATGGGTACGGACGAATCGGACACACGCATGCCCAATTACTCATTACTAATTACTAATTGCTAATTACTAATTGATTAGCGGTCGAGGAGGCCCTTGTCCATCATTAGGTTGATGATGTGGGAGGCGTCGGCGTGTGCCTGCTCCTGGTCGATGTCGTAATGCTCGACGAGCAGTCGGGCGGCATCGTCCACATCGAATGTTTTCCCTTTAAGCTTCTCCCACAGCATCGCTGCCGACGAGTTGAGCGTGATCATCTTGCCGAAACTGTCGGCATTGTTACCTTCGGCCAATATGATGTTCTGGCCCATGACTGTGCGTAGTGTAAAACCTTTCTTTATTTTCATAGCTTCATCTTTTTAGTCCGTTACAGCAGGTTATAGCGGCGTCGTCATCGGGGCGGCAGTGCATTTCGTAGCACGGCACCGTGCTTGCCAGCCGCTCGACCACCGCGTGCCGCACATCGCGCAGCTTATCGCTGAGAAATGGCACGAAGAATACCGACGATGTCAGCGATGCGTAAGCATTGAGCAGGGGTAGCTGTCGCAGCACGTTTTCCTTGCCTCGCACTATGCGCACGAAAGCCCCTATCGGGGCTGCCACATTGCGGTAGCAGTGCGTCTTGCCGCTCCAGGGCGATCCGTAGGCCATAGCGGTGCCATCGGCCGTAAAACGTATCACCGGATGGTCGTCGTTGAGCAGTTCCGCTCCATCGATATTCCTTGTCCAAAGCGACGCATGCGTGCTCTTGCCAGTGCCGCTACGTCCTTGAAACAGGTATGCCTTACTGCCATGCGTCACAGCCGATGCGTGAATCAGCAACGTGCCGTTGCCCGACGTGCCCAGCATGTAGGCTATCATCAGCGCATGCGACAAGAAATACGTGTCATTGCTGTCGCCATCGGGCGCTATCACAATCTCCGCATGGTCGAGCCGTGCAGGCATTTTCATCATCACACGCGGCTCGCATTCCTCCACATGCCTGAACTCCATCGCCAGGCTACCGTCGGCCAAGCGCCATGCCTGCGCCGTGATAAATCCTATGCCGTCGTGCTCGGGGCGGTATATGCTCTCACCGTCGCATGGAGGCAGCGGTGCGCTGATGATGCGTATTTCAAGCGATGAAGTGTCACCACCGCGGCATTCGAATGGCTTGAAGCGAGGCTCCAGTTCCTTCCATGCCGCGAGGTCGTCGGGAGCCGATACCGTGAAGGCGTTGTGCGCCACTATGTATGTGTGATTCATCTTCGTTCAGCTTTATTATTTTCGGTATATCGAGCGCAAGCGGGCGCAAACGCCTCGCACGTGTGCCCGCAGCAGGTAGCATAGCCGGCGTGCAGGCCAGGTTGCGGCCCACACCCGCGAATATCGCAGGTAGGATCGGTCGGTCATGGCAAACTTCCGCTGCGGTATAGCATGCCATGGTCTGAAGCCCGACAGCCGATGCACCTCGGCCACTCGTCCTATGATGTCGCCGCGTCGCACCGACTCACAGTTTAGGCAGTTGTCGCCGCGGGTTATGTAGATCCGCTCACCATTTTCATCTTTCACATCCACCAGCCTGTGCACCACATTTTTTACGCCGGCCTGTGTGGAATAGCTGAAAAACAACAGGTCGTCCACCTCCGGCTCGCCGCTCAGTGGCACCACCACTACGCGGTGATGTCGGCCCCATAGCAAGGGGCGCATACTGCTCCCCGAAGTGTTGGGCACCACAAATCCATTTTGCAGCAACAGCTTCTGCATTTCGGCCACTGTCTCCATCGGTCAACTTGGTTGATATAAAAAACGCTGGCTAAGATTAGTCAGCGTTATTTTATTTGTTGGATGAGTCCTATTAGTTCCAATCGTCACCTTCGTTATCACCTGGATCGATA